>JAFRLP010000486.1 GCA_017431185.1 Victivallales bacterium
GCCGCCGCTACAGAACGGCGTTGCCAATGACCACACCGCTGACCAGGGCGCCGACAATGCCCAGCAGTCCCTGGTCAGTGCCAATCAGCCGCAGATTTCGGAAGGGCGTGTCCCCGTTCCTTCGCTTCTGCGGTGAGCCGTAGATGGCGCCGTTGAGCCGTCCCGTGAAGCGCTGGACGGTCTTGGGCGTGAACAGTTCCTCGCCAACGATGGCGGAGGACATCCCTGGGAAAAGTTCCTCCAGCAATCCGCGCTGGCGGGCGAGGCAATCCCGTTTCGCCTGACGATAAGCCGTCTCAGGGAGAGCAAACCACCAGGCAGGATTGGTCAAGGCGCTGACGCGGATAGTCAGCGCATCCTCAGCGTCCTGGCAATTATCGTAGTTGCCAGGCGCGCAGAGCAACTGGCTATTCGCATCCGTGCCTTGAAGCGGCGGGCGGAAAGGGAAGGAATCCTGGCTGCTGCGAAAGATGACACAGGCTTCCATCCCGAATTCGCAGGGACGGCGCGACAGAGAGAAGATGGCCTCCGTGAAACCAATCTGCCCCGGAGGGGCCGCAGACTGCGCGCCGCAGAGGTTCATGGTCTCCAAGGCACCTGCGCAACTCAAGTACTGGCTGGCCCGATGACGATCCCCCTGCTCATCGACCACAGCGGTCACTTGTCCGGTCTCGGTCTCCACGGAGGAAATGCCATTCCCCAAAGAAAGTTCCCCCCCCTCCGCCTGGTATTTGGCGACCAGAGTGTCCAGAAACGGCTTCATTCCATGGCGAGGTCTGGCAAATCCCTCCACCAGAACACTTTGGAACATCGTGGCAAACAGCCCGAAGTCCATGTCATGGACTTGCGGATTGCCATAGTACATCACGGGACAAAGCAACATCTCCCGCAACAGGGGGGAGGTCAACTCCTCTGCCAGGACATTTCGGGCGGTCTCTCCCCTGCCCTCCCCTGCGCCGTATGCCACTGCCGCGACTCTGGAGCACAACCGTTCAAACCCCTCGGCATCCTCGGGGAAACGTTCCGCAATCTGGGCCTGGAAGGCCGAAAAAACATTGTTCAACCGCAACGTGGCGGACGGAAACTGGATCAGCGAATGGCCCTGCGGGCACAAGTCAAAGACCTCACGCCGCAAACGCAATTGGCGCAATGCCTTGTTGAGCGGCGCGGAACGCTCGCTCTCCGACACAAAATTGGTCAAGGCATGAAGACCGACATTGACCCATGCCCCGTTCCGACGATAATAGGAATTCAGCCCGCCCGGATAAACATGCCTCTCGAATATCCTGACCCGACGCCCATAGTGGGCCAGCCGAATGCCAGAGGCCAATCCCGAAAGACCGGCGCCTATGATGATGACATCGTAATCCATTGCGTTTCTTCTGGATTTTCACGCCCCCCAGTGGCCGAACCACCAACTCATTCTACTATATCCCCTTTTTGGGAAAAAGAAACCCCGCTGCCCGAAAAAAACG
This sequence comes from Victivallales bacterium, assembly GCA_017431185.1. The sequence goes on from JAFRLP010000486.1 coordinate 1,476, forward strand.
CGCTTGCCCTCGCAGGCCCTTACATTTTTCATCCAGATGACTTTCATTTTCCGCAAGGCAGGGTATAGTAGAGACATCCAATCAAGGGACAAATCTCAAACCATAACATGGATTTTCGCCATGCTCACTGAACGACTCAAAACAGCGATTCCCCTCATTCTGGTCTTTGCCCTCTCCTTCCTGCTGCCCGCTCCCTACGCAGGATGGTTCTTCTTCGCCCTATGCGTGGCTGGGTTGCTGCTGGCCTTCCGCGAGGCCTTTGCCATGCTGCGTCTTCCCCCCGAAGGGAGCAAACCGCTCCAGATGGTCTGCTCCGCCTTCGGGCTGCTGCTGCTGGTCTTTTCCTGCGTCGGGCAGGAGGTCAAATCCCTGGAGGCAGCCATTCTCGCCCTGTTCGTCCTCTGCGCCTTCCTGGTGGTTTTCCGCCAAGACCCCAGCTTCAGAATTATCCATTCCCTGATGGCCTCCCTGGGCGCATTCCTCTATTTGGCCTGGACACTCTCCTTTCTTCCCCGACTCTATTTTGAATGCCACCCAAACTCCCTGCTTTTCCTGATTGCCGTGACCAAAATGGCGGATGTCGGTGCATACGCCATTGGAGTCTCCACCGCCAAACTGCCTGGCGGCAACCACAAAATCACCCGTGTCCTCAGCCCCAAAAAGTCCTGGGAGGGACTGTTGGGAGGCACGCTCTTTGCCGTTCTCACCTCATTGGTGCTACAGCCCCTGCTGCTCAACTCAAACTGCGCCGTCGGCTTGAAACTGCCCATCTGGACTGCACTGGTCACTGGCGTGGTGGCCTCCGTCGCGGGACTGCTCGGCGACTTGGCCGAGTCCTGCCTGAAACGCGCAGCCAACGTGAAGGACTCGGGGCGCATCCCCGGCATCGGCGGCGTTCTTGACGTGCTGGACAGCCTCATCCCAATGGCTCCGCTCTACTATTGTTTTCTGACGATGGTGGCCCCGCACTATGATGTTTTAGGCGGTTAGTCCCCTGTCCGCAACAGGGGCCGGCCAGCCGACATCCCGATGTATTCATCGCTCTATATCCACGTTCCATTCTGCCACGGCAAATGCGACTACTGCGCATTCTATTCCCTCCCGACGGCGGACAGCAGCGCCCGCGCTCCATACCTTAACCGGTTGGGACAGGAAATGCAGGCGGGAGCCCCGCAGAGCGAAATTTTGCGCTCCATTTTCGTCGGCGGCGGCACGCCGTCCACGCTGTCGCCCACCGAATGGAATCAGTTGGCAGGACTGATCCGCCGTCATTTTGCGCTGGCGGAAGAGTGCGAATGGACCTGCGAGGCCAATCCCGAAAGCCTGACCGCAGAACTCATTCAGGCCTGGGCGGAAAGCGGGGTCAACCGCGTCAGCGTCGGGATTCAGGCGTTTCAGCCCAGTTTGCGCGCCGCCATCGGCAGGCGCGGCTCGCCTGACCGCCTTCCCAAACTGGTGGACACCTTGCGCCACAATGGAATTCACCGACTGAACTTCGACCTCATCTTCAATATTCCAGGTCAAACTCTGAAGGACTGGCAGGACACTCTTCGGCAAGCCCTGGCCTTCGACCCCGAGCACCTCTCCGCCTACGCCTTGACCATTGAGGAGAACTCACGCCTGGGACAAAGGCATCTTCCCCAACCCGATGACGAAATGTTCGTCCATTTCTGGGACATGACAGATGAAACGCTCGCCACCGCAGGTCTGCGACGCTACGAAATCTCCAACTTCGCCATTCAAGGTCGGGAATGCCGTCACAACCTGGAAATCTGGAAAGGGGCGACCTACCTGGGAGTCGGTCCGTCCGCCGCCTCCTTTGATGGTTTTTTGCGTTTTACCAATCCAGCCAGTTTCACGGAGTGGCTGGCGGGCGCCCCGCCGGAAAAAGACCCGCTCCCCCCGGTAGAGCGGGCTGCGGAAATCCTGGCCACCGGAATGCGCACCGTCAACGGCTGGTCATGGTCAGAGTTCACGGCGCGAACTGGCCATGACGCACGTCAAATCCGCAGCCAAGCCATTGCCAGGATTCAGCAGCGCGGACTCGTTGAGTCGGATGCACACGGCATGCGCCCCACCCGACAAGGGCTGCTGTTCAACGATGACCTGGCGATGGAATTGCTCTAGTAACCGTCTTCCAGACCTGCGCCGCGTCTGGCAGCCGAGAGGAAATCATACATTTCGTCGTAGTCGTCAGAGGCCTGCCTCCAGTAGTCGAGATGACGGAGTTTGCCGGCTGCGGCCTGGTCAATGACCACCGTGACATCAGGATGGCTCTGAAGGGCGGAGGCGGTACACATCTGGGTGATGGGTCCCTCGATCATGGCGGCGACGGCCTCCGCCTTGTACTCGCCAGTGGCCAGCAGCAGAATCTGCTCGGAGTCCATCACCGTTCCGACGCCCATGGTCAGCGCCCAGCGCGGCACGTCCCTGGCGCGGTTAAAGAAACGCGCATTGTCGGCGATGGTCTCCTTGGCGAGCATGACATAGTGAGTGCGGGACTCCAGGGAGGTGCCTGGCTCATTGAAGCCGATATGCCCGTCTCTGCCAATCCCAAGAATCTGTAGTTTGATGCCGCCAACTGCGGCGATCTGGTCTTCATACTCGCCGCATTCCGCCTCGACGTTATCGGTCAGGCCATTGAGAAAATGGATGTTCGAGGGTTTGATGTTGATTTTCTCAAACAGATTGGTCTCCATGAAATAGCGGCAACTATCGGGATGGTCAGGCGCAAGCCCAAGATATTCGTCAAGGTTGAAGGTGATGATATCGGAGAAGTCAATCTCCGAACGGTTCAGTCCGGCGATCAGTTCAGAATACAGCCGCAGCGGGGTGCCGCCCGTTGGCAGTCCCAGCACCTTATACTGGCGTTCCACCAGAGCATCGCGCACGATTTCGTAGGCGTACTCGGCTACCTGATTCTCATTGTCCTCGATGACGACACGCATTTTCCGCTCCGCGTATTGATGAAAAAAGGTTTGGCGGACAGAACATCCGCCAATGCCCTTTAATGTAATGTGTTTTCCCCAGTTGGCAAACCTGCCGCCGAAAGACCAGACTTCCGCAATCCCCATTCGGGCATTCGCGCGGTCTGCCAACCCCGCCACCCGTGCCTGGTTTCACAGACAGGTTTGGCAGGCCGCGCTCCGCGCGGCCAATACGGCTTCCGGCCAGCATCGGACTCTGGGCCACTGCACTTTTTTTGCCGAATCTCCCTGGAACAATTCCAGTGAGACTTGAAAAAGGAAGGAAAAGGATTATAGTTTCATTTCCTTGGTATTGGCAAAGGCTACACCATCTGAAGGCAAAAGCACAATGAAAGAAATCAATGTTGGAATCATCGGTTTCGGCACGGTGGGCGCCGGCGTGGCGGACACCCTGCTGAAGAACTCCGAACTTATCGCCAAGCGCATGGGCTTCCGCCCCGTTCTCAGGCGCATTGCGGACTTGGACATCACCACCGACCGGGGCGTGAAGGTGCCCCGGGAACTGCTGACCAC
>JAFRLP010000487.1 GCA_017431185.1 Victivallales bacterium
AAATGCTCCTTCAGGCGCTGCCGCATAATGGTTGTTTTACCAGTGCCACGAGGCCCCCTGATGCAAATCAGCCTATCACGCCAGTCAACTTCAGCCATCAGATAACGGTGGAAAACCGAGGTCTCCTCACGGACTTGCCGCACTGAATTCTCCAGAATCTCCTCCACATCTCGATTTGTCAATTCATCATTCATTTTAGCAACTGGAGTTGTTAATTTTTCATCTATTTTAGAAAATCAACTTGCTATTCCTTTGTACAAGCTATCCTAAAATGAAACCCTTTATGGATTTGCAACAGCCTATTGTCCAATGCGTTCCATCGCCTGCCCCAAGGCACGATAACGCTGATAAAGCGTTTCATAGACAGAAGCCAATTCTGCCGTGGGATTATAAGTGCGGTCAAAGCCAGCACCCATGGCCTTCATGGCTTCAGGCAAGGTGGGATAGATACCGGCGCCGACTGCGGCATACATGGCGGCTCCCAGCGCTGTGGCCTGGTCACAGGCGCATACCTGCACCGGAATCTGCAGAATATCCGCGCAGAGTTGCATGACCATGGGGGACTTGCGGCTAATGCCACCCACGGCCTTCAACGCGGAAACAGGAATACCCTCTTCACGCAGACGTTCCGCAATGGCACGGGTTCCGAAAAGCGTGCTTTCCACCAAGGCACGGTAAATCATGGGTGCGGTGCTTGCCAAGGTCAATCCACCAATCGCCCCAGTCAGGCGTTCATTGGAATCTGGCGTGCGACGACCATTGAACCAGTCCAGGGCAAATACACCGTTGGCCCCTGGCGGCACAGCGGCTGCCTCTTTTTCCAAGTCAGCCAGGGAAATGTCCCCAGCATAGCCCAACAGACGCTTAAACCAGGCATAGACATCGCCAAAGGCGCTTTGCCCGGCCTCCAGTCCCGTCAATCCCGGCAGAATGGAGCCATCCACCTGCCCGCAGATGCCGCGCACGCACTTGCTGACGTGGTTGGCCACCGCCATGTCACAGGAGGAAGTGCCGAGAATCTTCACCAGATCCCCAGGGCCGATTTCCGCGCCAATCGTGCCGGTATGTCCGTCCAGCGCAGAGCCGCCAATGACCACATTTTCCGGCAAGCCGAGTTTCGCCGCCCATTTGGGGGCTATTTTTCCAGCGGGAAGGTCGGCAGTACGGGTCTCGGTGTAAAGGCGGCTGCGGAAGCCAGCCAGCATGGGGTCGATGGCGGAAAGGAAATCCTCGGGGGGCAAGCCGCCCCAGGATGCGTGCCAAAGGGCCTTGTGCCCTGCGGCGCACCGGCTTCTGGCCATGGTCAACGGGTTGATGTTGTCGCAGAGCGCCCCCGTCGCCCAGTCGCAAAGTTCAACGAAACTGAAAGCCTGCTGGCGAACCGCCTCACTATGGCGCAGGACGTGCAGCAGTTTGCTCCAGAACCACTCGCTGGAATAGCGTCCCCCCTCGTACATCCGGTAGTCAATTCCCGGCCAGTTGGCCGCCACCTCGTTGATGCGGGCGGCCTCCTCAATGGAGGAGTGGTCTTTCCACAGCAGGAACATGGCGTCCGGCTCCTCCAGCCCTGGCAGAAGCGCCAGGGGGCATCCGTCCTGGTTGACGGCGACGGGGGTGGAGCCGGTGGCGTCCAGCGCAATGCCGGCAACGCAGCCCGGGTCGGCGGACTTCAGCACGCCCTTCAGCACCTCCTCCATGCTCTCCAGGTAATCCAGCGGATGGTGGCGGAAGCGGTTCTCCGAAGCGTCGCAGTACAGTCCGTCAGCCCAGCGGCGGTAATAACTCACCGCGCTGGACAACTGTTTGCCATGCTCGTCACAAAGCAATGCGCGCACACTGTCCGACCCAAAGTCCAGACCAATCAACAGACGATTTTCCATAAGATTTCCTTATTCAGAATCTCAGACCAGATGCAATAATCTAATCCCAAACCACCAGACTTCAAATCGCTTGGACAAAAAGTCGGGTTATGAAAGGCAGGTCTGGCAGACCGCGCCCCGCGCGGCCAGTATCAGTCGCCAAGGCATTACCGCCCGCCATCAGTTTCGGGAGGGTTCCGTCCAATGGAACCGATGCAGTCCGCTGGGGAACTCACCTGCGGGGGTGGAGGCGACGCATCCGGAAGGCACAGCCAACTCCGCGTGGAACTCCCCGTTTTCGCAACGCCAGGATGCACGAATCGCGCCGTATGGGGTAGGCACTCGCCCCTGGGCAAAACGGAGTTCTGGCAGTTGCGGGGCAAAGCGGAAGCGCCGGAAACCAGGCTCCAGCGGCGTCACCCCCAGGCCGACACGCTGGAGGAACGCGGCGGGGGCCGTGCTGAAGCCATGGCAAAGGCTGGCCGAGCCGCCAAAGGCCGCCTTTCCAGGGCAATGCACCCCCGCCTCCCAGATGGTCGGCGACCCGCTCTCCACCACCTGACTCCAGTAGTTGCGGATGTTGCGCAACGCCACGCCAGGCTTTCCGCACTCCGCCATCGCCTCCAGCAGGAAAAACAGATAGTAGAAGTCAGGGGTCAGCAGATGTTCATCCAGCACAGACGGCAAGTAATCCGTGACAGGCTCCATGCCGGCCAGCAAGGCGAAGGCGTGCGGCAGCCGGCTGATTGGCTGTTCGCGATGAGGGGCCTCGGGAATGCCCAGCGCCTTCAGGACCTCGGGGGATGCGTCGCACTCCTCGCCATCGACAAGGCAGCCCAATTCCGGTCTCCAGAAGGCGTGCCGGGTCTGGTCGGAGAGATGCTGCAGCGCTCTCTCGTCCCACTCCGGTTTCTCCCCCGCCACAGGAGCCAGGCGACCCATGGCGCGCATTGCCAGCAGATACAGGCAATTCAGCAGGGAACTGCGGCGTCCCGTGAAGATGGTTCCGTTCAATTCGTATGACCAGTCGAAGAAGTTCCAATAGTCTGCGGGAGGCGAAAGCGCGCCATCGGGCGTCAGCCAACTCCTGAAGCGGGCCATGATGCGCTTCAGCCTGGGATAATGGCGGCGCACAGTGGCGGCGTCCCCTGAATACAGCCAGTAATCCTGCAAGACCAGGGCAAGGGTCAGATTGGCGGAGAGGATGACCGCGAAGGGGGAGCCCCGTCTGCCGGGGCAGCTGCTGGTGATAAGGTCGTCCTCCGCCTGCTCGTCAAAGGCCAGGGCGAGGGCGTGCCGGGTAAGCCGGTAATCCCCAAAGCAGCATAGGGATGTGCGGTTTTCGACCAGCATGTCGTTGATGTAGAAGAGACGTTCCCGCCAAGGGCAGTCCGTGAACACGTCAGTCACGCAGGCGGAGAGCGTCTCCCCCGCCATCTTCCACAGGCGATTCAGGAAGTGGTCTCCGCAATGGAAGTCACCGCGGGCAGTCAGCGGGTATCGTCGGTCAATGGCGGAGACCCGATGCAGGATAACTGGGGCATGGAAATTGCGCAGGGTGAGTTGCACGAGACGGAAGCCACGGTCCATGAGGGCGGTTCCCACGGTGTTGCGCCCATTCCGCAGAATCAGGCGGTCGCAGAAATGGTAGGTGGGGTTGGTATGGGAATGGTCTGTGCGCAGACGATTTCCATTCCAGAGTTCCTCTTCGTAGCCAAGGTCGGCCACAGTTCCCTCTGGGGCCTCCAGTTCAATCTCGACCCGACCTGAGACCTCGCGCCCGAAGTCAAATATCAAGGCCAAACCGCCTTGGCAGGGAGGAATCTCCACGGAGTGCCGACCTCCCAAAGTCAGCGTGCTGAGTTTTTGCTGGAGTTCGGCGGGCAACGGCAAGTGGGGCTCATGGGTATTCAATTCGGCAATGTCATGCGCAAGCCAGTCCGCTTCTGGAACCAGGCAGGCGACAGGCACGTCAACGGCAGGATGGCAATGCTCCACTGGCATGGGCACGTCCCTGGGCAGAAGCTGCTTGCGGCAGACGGGAGAGGTGGGAGGCAAGACCTGCACCGCCACCCGCGTCCCAGACGCAAGACAGCGCAAGTCACGCCACTCGCAATAGCCTGCCTGCTGCGAAAACCAGGATGCGTTCTCCGGCCATTCGCGAGTGCAAAGTTCACACCACCACCCGCCGTCCGTACACAGAAAGTCCCCCAACTCCAGCCACAATGCGGGCTGGACGCAGTTCGCGAACACATCCGCCTTCCTCGTGTAGCGGACCAGCGCCGAGAGACGGTTCCGCCCATCCTGCAACCATTGCGACACATCGACGCTATCATAATAATTGACATTTCGGCTGCCGCGGGCAGGTCCCCGGCAGACAATTCGGCCATTCAACTCCAGCAGGTAGCAGCACTCGCAGGCAATGCGCAACTCCATGAAGGACGGACGCTCCGCCAATGTGAACTCCCGCCCTGCCCGGAAAGTGACCTCCGCCTCAGGCGTGACTCCCGCTGGCGCAATCCATTCTGCTGTTGACATGCTTTCTCCTTCACAAACAAAGTTTTCCACGATAGAGAAGATATATCAATATAATAGCATCTGCCACGGGCAATGCAAACACCGCCCCCTATTTTTCATGGGAAAATTACACTTCGGAACTGTCAAATTACGCAAAGGTGGATTATATTATGCCATTGCATTTTCGCTTTCGGCATTTTCAAGACAAATGCCTCACCTTTGCCAAGGCGCTTTTCCCTGTGCCATGCCTACCCCAAACAAACATTCATCGGAGGACACCACCTTCAGCACCCCTGCTTCCCATCGCCAACTCTCCCAAAGCGAGAGGAAATCCCTGCACAAAAAAGAGCACAAGGCTCCTGATGACCTGAAATCCGTGGGATGGACTATCCCAAGGGCCTTTTTCCTCAGCAGAGAAGACAACGGCAGGCCCTTCAAACTGGAGTGCGGGCGCAGTTTGCCGGACGTGGTAGTGGAATACGAGACCTACGGCGCCCTCAGCCCCGACAAGTCCAACGCCATCCTCATCACCCACGCGCTGTCAGGGGACGCGCATGTGGCCGGATGGGACCGGACGGCCTCCGCCGAATACCGCCCCTGGCGCTTGACCGTGCCTGGCTGGTGGGATGCGCTGGTCGGGCCAGGCCTGCCCTTTGACACCAGCCGTTTCTTCATCATCTGCGCCAACGTGCTCGGCAGCTGCTACGGCACGACAGGCCCCGCATCTCCCAATCCCGAAGATGACAACAGGCCCTACGGACTCAATTTTCCGCAGGTCACGGTAGGCGACTGGGTGAACTGCGAGCGAGCACTGGTTGACCACCTGGGCATCCGGCAACTCTATGCCGTAGTGGGTGGTTCGCTGGGCGGGCAGCAGGCACTGGAATGGGCCATCGCCTACCCCGAAAGGGTGGGCAAGTGCATCATGCTGGCCTCCGGTCCCAAACTGCCGTCACAGGGGCTGGGGTTCAACCACGTGGCGTGCTACACCATCCAGTGCGACCCCAATTTCCGAAACGGCGACATCTACGGGGCCCGACGCGTGCCCAATCCCCTGATGCGCAATCAGCCTGGCCCTGACTTGAGCTACTACGACATTCCCCGGCGCAACCTGACCAGCCTGACGGCGGCCCGGATGCTGGCGCACATCACCTACCTTTCCGCCACGGGAATGGACAGCAAATTCGGGCGCAAACTCCAGCCGGTCAGCATGCGCCGCACCGCCGCCAAAGTGCAGGAAGACCAGGAGGAGTTCGCCGTCCACGGCTATCTTCAGCATCAGGGCGAAAGTTTCGTCAACCGCTTTGACGCCAACAGTTACCTCTACATCGCCAACGCGATGGACAACTATGATGCGGCGGCCAAGTGGGGCAAAGGCAATCTGGTTCGGGCATGCTCCCGCATTCAGGCGGAGATGCTGGTCGCCTCCTTCACCTCCGACTGGCTGTATCCTTGCAGCGAAAGCCACGACATCGTGACCGCGCTGATGCAGAACCACCATCCTGTCACCTCCGTCGATGTCCAGAGCACCTACGGGCATGACGCCTTCCTGGTGGAGGAGGAGAAGGTGCAACGGCTTATCCGGGCATTCCTGCTAACCCAAGCCCCGTCCAGAATGTCCAGCCGCCCGTCAGCCAAGGGGGTGTCCCATGCCTGAGTTCGTTGGAAAACACCGTGATTGGTATCTTCAGACCCTGGAGCATTTTGGCATCCAGAGCAACGACTGCAGTTTCGAGAAACTCAAGGAGTGCGCGCTGCACCTGCAGGCGGACACTCCCGACAAGGAAGTCGCCCGCTGGCACGACCCCATCGTCCAGGAACTGGTCAAACCCGGCGAGTCCATCGTCGATCTGGGCTGCGGGGACGGCGAACTGCTGGCCCGCCTCTCCTACCACTGCAACTGCTGGGTCCAGGGCATTGAGGCGGACGAGGGGAAGGTCAACCGCTGCATCGAGCGCGGTGTGCCTGTCTGCCACGGCGACCTTTCGGAAATCACCAGCCTGCTGCCGGACAAAAGCTATGACTGGGCGGTGTTGGAGAACACCTTGCAGACCCTTCGTTTGCCATTGCAGGTACTGGAGGAGATGCTGCGGATTTCCAAGCGTTCCATCGTCTCGTTCCCCAATTTCGCCCATTGGGGCATCCGTTTCACCTTCAGTCTAGGCGGACGCATGCCAGTCACCAAATCCCTCCCCTACACCTGGCACAACACTCCCAACATCCACCTCTGCTCCATCACCGACTTTCTGGACTGGGTGCAAGGGGCGAAGGTGCGCATTCTGCATTCCTGGGTGCTGGTGGAAGGCCAGGTCATCCCCTTCCAGGCGGACAGCGACCATAACATCACCGGCGAGCAGGCCTTGTTCGTCATCGAGAGGTGACGGATGCGATGGAAGGTCGCCATAGCAGTCGCGGCTGTGCTCATCCTGCTTTGTCTGGCGGTGTATCATGCGCCTTGGCAACCAGGGAGCCAGGCGTCATCCGTCTCCTCGGCGGGCGGCTCTCCCCACTCCCGCCGGGCTTCTTCCAGCCAGCAGACCACCCTGCCCTCCCCCGTTGGCTCCATCCCGGAGAACGTGCTCTCCAATAGCCAACCAGGGCAAACGCCGCGCTGGACATTGACGGCGGAAACGGCGGAGCAGTTCCTGAACCTCGCCCAGGCGTTCCGCAAGGCCAATCTGGATGTTCAAGTCTATGCGGCCCTGCGCAGTTTCCTTTTCCAGGAGCGCACGGCACAACTGGACGCCATCCTCTCCGAACTGGGCTACACAGACCTGGCCTACGAGGAGAACGCCTCCGTCGTGCTCATTCATCCAGTGGATGAACGGCGCGTCGGTTCAGGCGACTACGGGCGCGGTTTCGGCAACCACTACCTGAAATGGCTTGGAGTCAATCTGGAGGCGGAGAATCGCGGCAAAGGCGTCACCATCGCCATCCTGGACACTGCGGTCAACGCCAACTCACTGAACACTGCGGACGGGGCGGTTTCCACCATCCGCGTGGATGGCAGCCTGCCTGCCTCCGAGGGCGAGGTCTCCTATCACGGAACCGCCGTCGCCTCCCTCCTCAAAGGGGCGAGCGACAGCGCGGAAAGCACCCAGGAGGGGCTGGTCCCCAGCGCGCAAATCCTCAGTTACCCTGTCCTTGACGGTGACGGCTACGGCAGCGCCTATCAGGTGGCCAACGCCATTGTCGCGGCTGCGGACGCGGGGGCCGACATCCTCTCCCTCTCCCTGGGCTTCACCTCACCATCCGCCATGCTTCAGGCGGCGGTGGAGTATGCCCAGGCGCATGGTGTCGTCATTGTCGCGGCAGCCGGCAACGATGGCGAGTCCGACCACCCGCAGGTGCTCTACCCCGCAGCCTACGAGGGTGTCATCGCCGTCGGGGCGGTCAATGCCGATGCCTTGCGCGCCGCATTCTCCACGACGGGGGCCGAAGTCACTCTCGCGGCGCCAGGCGTGGCCCTGCAAGCCACCGATGACGAGGGCAATGCCGTGAGTTTCACAGGAACCTCGGCGGCCACCCCCTGCGTCGCAGGAGCCATCGCCAACCAGATGGCCCTTCATGACCAGGACGCCATCACAGCCGCAAGCGTCATTCTGGAAAACACCAATGACGCGGGATTGCCTGGCGATGACCCTGAATACGGGGTCGGCATCCTGAATGTGGAGCGCGCCGACAATTATGACACGGCGGGACGCTATGACGCCGCCACCGCAGGGGTGGCTGTCACCGTCGAGGACGGCCGGCAGGTGCTTCTCGCCACCGCCCAAAACCAGGGCACGGAGCCTCTCGACAGCATCACCTTGGAGGCCACGATGACCGTCACTCCATTCGATGGCCAGCCGGAGACGCGCCACTATGCCTGCACCTCCCAGGCGCTGTTGCCAGGCGAAACCTTCACCGGCAGCATCCCCCTGGAATTGCCTTCGGGCATGACGGTGACGCTGGAGACGCACGTCAGGGCCTCGGAAGACCAGAGCCCCGCCAACAACCGCAAGACCTGGCATATCACCATACCCTGAACGCTCACCATGCCGAAACCACGTCGCATCCAAGAGCATGGAAAGTTTGTGAAGGCGCTATTGGACTGGTACCAGCGTGTCCAGCGTCCTCTGCCCTGGCGCACTGACCAGTCGCCCTATCGGGTCTGGCTCTCCGAAATCATGCTCCAGCAAACCCGCATCGAGACGGTCAAAGGCTATTTTGACCGTTTCCTTGCCACCTATCCCACAGTAGAGCAGTTGGCGGCGGGCGATGACTCCACCTTGTTCAAACTCTGGGAGGGGCTTGGCTACTACGCTCGCGCCCGCAATCTGAAGAAGGCGGCGCAAATCATTGTTGAACAAGGATTCCCGACAACGGCAAAGGGGTGGCTGGAACTGCCTGGCATCGGCCCCTACACCGCAGGAGCCATTGCCTCCATCGCCTTCAACGAGCCAGTGGCGGCGGTCGATGGCAATGTTGTCCGCGTCCTCTCCCGTCTGCTTGGGCGCACCTATTCCCGAGAGGAGGCGACTGGTTTGCTGGCCAACTGGATTCCCCCTGGACGGGCCTCCGATTTCACCCAGGCCTGGATGGAGGCGGGTGAACTGGTTTGTCTGCCCAATGGCGACCCACAGTGCCTCCTCTGCCCATTGCAGCCATGGTGCCAGGCACTGGCAACGGGGCGCATCGCCGAACTGCCCGCCCCTCCTGAAAAGCGTCCTCGTAAAGTCCAGGAACTCACGGTGTTCCTGCTGTGCTGCCAAGGACGCTACGCGCTTCGGCAACGCCCTTCCACAGGACTGCTGGCGAGATTATGGGAATATCCCAATGTACCAGGGAAATTGGACAGCCAGGCAGCCATCGCGCAATTATCCGCCTGGAGTGGCGGTCAAACCGATGCGGACGCCATGCCGTCAATCACGCCACTGCCGCCCTCCATCCATCAGTTCACCCACATTGAATGGCGGATGACCAACTATCGCGTGGACATGCCAAAGCCCCTACCCCTGTTCCAATGGGTGACTCCTGCGGAACTCAAGGACACCTATACCGTACCCACCGCCTTCCAGACCCTGCGGAAACTCTGCGTTTCTCCGCGCTGACCACTTCTATCCGCGAGGCCTGAAGGCCTCGCGGGCAG
>JAFRLP010000488.1 GCA_017431185.1 Victivallales bacterium
AACAACAAGGAAAAAACCATGAAGCGCCTCCTCCGCAAAATCTTCTTCTGGGACGCGCCCGCGCAGGGCGCGTTCTTCGGACTAACTACGCTCACATAAGAAGTTACCGATGAGCATATACGGTTTCCAAATCATTGTTCTGATAGTTGCGGCGATAGTCTGCACCAGATGCATCGCCCAGGGCACCTTGCTCCCCGCCACGGCCCGCCGTAGCAGGAGGGGTGGGCGCAACGCCTTAAGCTGAGCATTTTGGCTATTATTGGCAAAAATGCTCAAAAAAGAGACGGTTTGAGTGGCAAAGTTTTCCTGCAACACTATATTTTTTGAGCAAATACGGCAAACAAAGCCAAAATGCTCAAAACAGGGAGGGGCGCATCCATGATGATCCCGCGAAATTTGTATCTTCGGAAGCTCATAGACAGAAAGCACAACACGATGATAAAAATCGTGACGGGCATACGACGGTGTGGAAAGTCATATCTGCTTTTCAGGCTTTTTCGAGGACATCTTCTGGAATCGGGCGTAGGGGATGACCACATCATTGGAATCGCCCTGGATGATCGCCAGAATCTCCCCCTGCGGGATCCAGACACGTTGTTGGACTATATCTACTCCAGGGTGAAAGACAGCGGGATGCACTACATATTGCTGGACGAGATTCAGTTTGTCAATGACTTCGAGGGGGTACTCAACAGTTTCCTTCATCATGACAACCTTGATGTTTATGTGACGGGAAGCAATTCAAGATTTCTCTCCACGGATGTCATAACGGAATTCCGCGGACGCGGCGACGAGGTTCATCTCTTTCCCCTTTCATTCAATGAATATTTTTCGGCGGTCGGCGGGGAGAAGCTGGATGCCTGGCGGGAGTACCTGACCTACGGAGGGCTGCCAATGGTCGCGTCCATACGGAAACACGAAGGGAAGGCAGAGTATCTGCAACGCCTTTTCCAGGAGGTCTATCTAAAGGACATTCTGGAAAGGAACCGGCTCTACCATTCGGAGGAAATGCAGGAACTCCTATGCGTCCTGGCCTCGTCCGTCGGCTCGCTGTGCAGTCCACGAAAAATAGCCGACACATTCAAGTCCGCCAAGCAGGTTTCGCTCTCCCCCAATACAATCGCCACTTACGGACGGTATTTTGAAAACGCCTTTCTTCTGCATCGCGCCAGACGCTACGACATCAAGGGGCGTCATTACATCGATTCGCCTTGCAAGTTTTATTTCGAGGACATTGGCCTGCGGAATGCTCTTCTCAACTACAGGCAGATGGAGGAGAACCATCTGATGGAGAACATCATCTACAATGAACTCCGGCTGCGTGGCTACAGCGTCGATGTGGGAATCGTTCCCGTCCAGGCAAAACAGCCCGACGGCAAATACTCCAGAACTAGGCTGGAGGTCGATTTCGTCGCCAACCAAGGCAGCAAGAGATTCTACATCCAGTCCGCATTCAGGATGTACGATGACGAGAAGATCGAGCAGGAGAACCGCCCCCTGCGCCATATAGATGACTCTTTCAAGAAAATAGTCATTGCAGGGGACAGCGGCCTGCTGTGGAGAAACAATGACGGCCATGTCATCATGAACATACTGGACTTCCTCCTGAATCCAGACAGTCTTGATTTGTAGCGGGAGAATCGCGGTTGATTCCTTCTGTCTTATGGCCAATCCCGCGCCACGCGATTACAAAGCGCTTAAGTCAATGTAGATTAAGAAATGGCAATGCGTAGCACCAATTAGCAGATACCATGAACCTCCTCCGTAAAATCTTCTTCTGGGACAGCCAAGGCTTCTCAGTTGCAGAGCATTCTTCGATTCCGACAACTGAATCCTTGTAAGCATCCCCGCATGAATCGTCTTCAAGCCAATATCTGCCTTCTCTGCGTGACCTTGTGCTGGTCCATGGAGGTCGTGCTCTATGCCTGCATTCCGGAAGGCATCCCGACATTCGCGACCGCTTGCGTGACTTCGCTTGCAGGGGCGTTCCTGCTCTTTATCGCCTTTCATCGGCGTGGGCTGACGGCGCTGCGCAGTGATGGCTGCCGCCTGATTCTGAAGACCGCGTTCCTTGCCGCGTTGAGCGCCTCATACAACACAATGTACCTCTGCGGAATCAAGTCATTTGACATCGCCTCGGGGGCGTTCACCTTTTGCATGACCGTGGTCATCCTGCCAGTCGTGCTGCTGAGCTTCCGTCGGCGTATCGGGCTGGAGACCCTGCTTTCCGTGGTGCTTGTCGGCCTGGGCATCATCTTTGCGCTGGGGCCTTCGCTGCGCGGCGAGCAGCTGCCCGGACTTGCCCTGATGGGCGGGGGCTGCCTGCTGAGGGCGGTACTCATCGTCGT
>JAFRLP010000489.1 GCA_017431185.1 Victivallales bacterium
AGGAGGGGTGAGACCAGTGTCCCGTCCGATTAATTCGATGGAATATTCCGCGCTCTTTCCGGCTCTTTTCGCATGAAGGCTTCTTTACATGGGAAACTATGCGCTGTCGCCTTCGTGCGAAAACAACTCGAAAACATCTGCGGGCTATCCTCACGAATTAATCGGACGGGACACTAGGAGGCGACACCCCGTGTTTCAATAGGCAATCACAGTTCCGCCACGGTGTCAATCTCCACCAGGACATTCTTGGGGAGGGATTTGACGGCGACGCAGGAACGCGCCGGGTTGGAGACGAAATACTTGGCATACACCGTGTTGAAGGCGGCGAAGTCCCCCATGTCGGCCAGGAAGCAGACCGTCTTCACAACCTTGTCCATGGAGGAGCCGGCGGCCTCCAGCAATGCCTGGACATTGCGGCAGACCTGTTCCGCCTGCTCCTCAATGGTGTTGCCTTTGATGGCTCCCGTGGCGGGGTCAATAGCAATCTGGCCAGAGGTATAGACCATCCCGTTGGAAATGATGGCCTGCGAGTAGGGACCGATGGCGGCGGGGGCATTCTGGGTGGAAACAGTCTTCATCTTGTGAATTTGGGTGGTGAGAGTGGGGGAAAAGGCAATCCCATGAACGCGCGCCAGGTTTGGCAGACCGCGCTCCGCGCGCCAGGTTTGGCAGACCGCGCTCCGCGCGCCAGGCTTGGCAGACCGCGCTCCGCGCGCCAGGTTTGGCAGACCGCGCTCCGCGCGCCAGGTTTGGCAGACCGCGCTCCGCGCGCCAGGTTTGGCAGACCGCACTCCGCGCGGTCTCTTTTCCCGCTGCGGCCTTGCGGCCTCCAGTTGCCCTGGCGGGGGGAACATTTCAGGCGCCCGGCTGCTTGTCAGGCAGAACGGAGACCCAGATGTTCTCCGCCAGTTCCAGGGGGACGCTCATCGTCTTGCGCCCGCAGGAAAGACGGATGGAGAGACCGTCCAGCGAGATGCCCTGCACTTGCAGCCTGGTGCCCGCTTCGGGAAGCCCCTGGGCGTTGGCGATTTGCCGCCCCAGCCGCTGAACCACCAGGCGTGTGCCTGGTCCGAGCTGGTTGAGCGTCACCCATTCGGCGGTGGCGGGGTTCTCCAGATTGGCAAAGGCCTCGGTCAGATAAGAGCGGAGGGAGCCCACGTCCGTCCTTTTCTCGATGGCCTCCGAGAAGAGGACAAAGCGACGGATGGTGTTCTCGTCCACATTGTGCTCCAAATGACAGGCGGTCTGCGAGGCCTGGTCAAGCGGAAGCCCCAGGACATTGGCAAAGAACGCCTTGAGCACCTGATGACGATGGATGATGGCGCGGGCGATGCGGTTGCCGTTCTCCGTGAGGACCACGGGGTAGTGGGTGTCGTAGATGATATAGTCCATCTTGGCCAATTGGCGCAATGCGCCCGTCACCGAGGGCATTTTCACATGCATTCTGGCGGCAATCTGCTTGGCGTGCGCATGCCCCTCCACTTCAATGAGTTCGGCAATGGCCTCCAGGTAGTCTTCCAGGCTTTCGGACAATTTGGAATTCACGGCGTTCTCCTTTCGACAGGGAATATTGTGCTGATAGGCGACAGACCAAATTTAACACTTTTCCCCACAAGTGCAACTTTCCCTCATGTTTTTTGCCAAAATAGCCTTGTTTTTTTGGTAATTTCTCCAAAAGCAATTATAGTATGCAAAATCTTCGCCGGCCTTCCGGCGGAGGATTTTGGCATTCCGCATACTGTCCCCCAACCAAGGAAACACAAGATGAAACTGACAAAGATTTTCGCGGCTGCCCTGCTGGGTCTGGGCGTGGCCACCGTCTCCGCCGCCGACTGGTATGCCTCCATCACCACCGGCAAGAACAAGAACGCAGGAAATGAGCCAGCAGCCCCCTTCAAGAACCTGTGGAAGGCTCTGGAAACCGCACAGCCTGGCGACACCATCCACGTCGCCGAAGGCAATTACCCTGGCAAAATGTCGGTTGGCTGGATTAAAGTCACCAAGGCCGTCACCATCCTCGGCGGCTACAAGGCGGACTTCAGCGCGCGCGACCCGCTTGCCTACCCGACCATGCTGCGCCCTGCCAACAAGCAGAACGCCACCAAGCCCCCGATGGGCTCCGGAACGCTGACCATCGACCTGGGCAACGGCGTCAAGACGGGCAAGACGGTCATTGACGGCCTGTACATGGACCATGGGGACGCCAGCAGCTACCATGCCACCAAGGGCAAGCCCGAAAATGTGGAGACGGGCATGTACCTCACTCCCCCCGCCAAGGGCAACACCGAATTCGCCTCCATCGACTCCTGCATGATGCACATCAAGACGGGCGGCGAACTCGTCATCCAGAACTGCATCTTCCTGAATGCCTCCAACTACGCCTTGCAGGGCGACCACTTTGACGGCGACGTCAAAGTCCTGAACAACGTGTTCATCAACAGCCGCATGATCGCGGTCGATGTGCGCGCCAGCCAGAACAAACTGTTCGCGACCAGGATGGAATTCGCCTACAACACCGTGCTGTTCAACTGGAGCCGCACCAGCGAGATGACCGACATGGGCTATGGCGTGCGCGCCAACCGCGGGGTGGACCTGAACGTCCACCACAACATCCTCGGCCTGAGCGTGTTCGGCGGATTTGACGACGGAAAAGTCGCAGGCAAGGAAACCAAAATCAAGTTGGACAACAACGTCTTCTTCCTCAACAAGAAGGCGGACTGCGTGGCCATCTCCAGCCCCAACCTGCTGTTCTTCAACGTCGATGACGACGCCTTCGAGGACTTCGAGGAATACCCTGGCATCGAGAGCCTGAACGACAACACCTCCCTGAAGGACCCCGCCGCCTTCAAGGGCATCATTGACGAGGCCTACCTCAAGGCATTCGTCGGCAACACCTACTCGGAGAAGACCGACCTGAACCGCGACTCCGTGAACAACACCCTGCGCGCGCTGCTCGGAATGAACCTGCAGGGCACCATCACCACCAAGGTCGGCATGTTCTTCAACCGCTACCCCGCCGCCAACGTGCCCAAGTTCTTTGGAGCCATCCAGGGCGTCGGCGCCCAGGCCATCGCCAAATAGCCTTCGCCCCACCTCTTCCCAGGCTCGGACACAAGTCCTTTGTTCAGCCGGGCGGTTTTCCCTGCCCGGCTGAACGCATTTCCGCCAGGGACAATTCCATCACGATTTCGCGTAAAAAAAGACTATGGACAACATGTGGACAATCACAGGTCTGGTGCTGCTGATGCTGGGTCTGGAACGATTGCTGGTCATCGGGGCCTGCCGCAGGGAAAGCGGCAGGGCCTTCCTGCGCAAGACACCGCTGTTCCATCCCAATTCCATTTCGCTGCTGCGTCTGCCCATGGGGATGCTGTCCTGCTGGATTGCCTCGACTGGCAACTGGTCGCTGGCCACCCTCTGGTTCGCCTTCTGGATGATCACGGACCTTTCGGACGGCACCATCGCCAGGCACTGCGACCTGGGCACCGAAACGGGCAAATGGCTCGACCCCCTCTCGGACAAATTCATGTATTTTCCCGTGCTGCTCTATTTTTCCGTCAGCGGCAACGTGACATTCCGCATCGATTTGATTCCCGTGCTGCTGTTTGTGCTGTTTGACGTGGTTGGGCAGGCCTCCCGGCTTTTCGTCAAGAAGAAGGCGGCCAATCTCTTCGGAAAAGTCAAGACCGCGCTGGTGACCATCCTTCTTTCCATCCTGGCGCTGAACCAGATTGACCCGATTGTCTTCGTCACGCCGCGCTTTGTGCAGGCCTTCATGTACGCCTGCACCATTCTCGCCTTCCTCTCCTGCTACTGCAAAGTCGTGCCGGACAACTGGTACGCCAACACCCTGACCCTGGCCAATTTCCTCTGCGGCATCACCGCCATCTTCTACGCCTGCCACGACCAGTACATCCACTGCCTGGTCTGCGTCTTCATCGGACAGTTCTTCGACCTCTTTGACGGCAGACTGGCCAGGCGTTTCGGCTCGACCAAGCGCGGCGCCGTATTCGATGACATCGCGGACGCCACGGACTTCGGGCTGGCCATCGGCGCCATGATTTTCTTCTGCCTCAACCACGCCCACTCCCTGGTGCCGCCCTGGGCGGCGATGCTCATCGCGCTCTTCTATCTGGGCTGCGTCATCTTCCGCCTCTACCGTTTCATCCACCCGACCAAGGCCATGCCCGCAGGCGTGTTCCAGGGGCTGCCGTCCCCCGCAGGGGCGATGTTCGCTGGTTCGTCCGTGCTGGTGGCGCTGGAGTTCTCCAGTCCGTTCTTCGGGGTGATTGCCGCGACTCTGGTGATTTTCTCCTCCTGGCTGATGGTTTCCAACCTTCCCTACTGCCACTTTGGCCAGACCCTGTGGCCAGGAATGCCGCGCGGGCTGAAAGCCCTTCTCTTCATCCTCATCATCTTCCTGACGGTGCTGGCCTTTGCCAACCGCGCATACCGCCCCTTCTTCGTCTGGAGCTGTTTTCTGTTCATGCTCTTCTACCTTGTCTATGGACTGCAGACCATCAACAGGATGAAGCAGCCGCCCGTCCACCAGGAGGAGAAGTGACCATGGCTGCCGATGGCCAGCAATTCACCGAAAGGCTGCTGTCACGTCTGGACAAACTTGACAGCATCAGCCTCCAGACGTATTTGCTTCGGCTCATCAACGAAAAGGGTTTTCTGGAGAGTGTCTTCAGCACCATACGCGAGGCGGTCATCGTCATCAGCGAAGACCTGCGCATCGTGTTCGTCAATTCGGCGGCCAAGCCGATGCTGGGCATCTCCCAGAGCGACACAGGACAGTACATTGGCAAATTCCTGCGGGAGATTCCCTGGTCAAGCCTCATCAGCAGCGCCCCCCTGCCAGCCAGTTCCCGACGGGAAATCGAAGTGTTCTACCCTGAACACCGTTTCCTGAGCTTCTATATCATGCCCATCTCCGCGCAGCATCCCAAGACCATGTCGGAGGCTCCGTTCGCGACTCTCATCTTCGAGGACGTCACCGAATCCCTTCAGGCAGCCGAGACGAGCGCGGAGAACCGCAAAGTGCAGGCCATCACCCAACTCGCGGCTGGCGTGGCACACGAACTGGGCAACCCCCTCAACTCCCTGGGCATACACCTGCAACTGCTGCAACGGCTGTTCCGCAAGATGCCCGACAACGAGGCCACACGACAGGCCTCCACCTTTCTGGACACCGCCAAACAGGAGGTGAGGAGGCTCGACACCATCGTCAAGAACTTCCTCAATGCCGTCAGGCCAGTCCCTCTTGAACCGGTTCCCATCAACATCCGCCAACTGCTGGAGAACGCCGTCAATTTCATGCGGAACGAAATCCAGAACCGCGACATCACTGTCCAGATGCAGTTCCCCGAATCCGTGCCCACCACATGCGGAGACGGCGACCAGCTCATCCAGGCGTTCTTCAACCTCATCAAAAACGCCGTCCAGGCCATGCCTGACGGCGGTCGCCTTACCATCCTGGTGGATGTGGATGACCTGTATGTCAATATCCATTTCATGGACACAGGCAAAGGCATCTCCGAGGAGGAGATGCGGCAGATTCTCGACCCCTATTTCACCACCAAATCCTCGGGGACTGGCCTGGGGCTGCTCATCGTTGACCGCATAGTCCGCGCTCACGGCGGAACCCTCTCCATCTCCGGCGAACCTGGCAAAGGCGCCTCCTTCACGGTCAGCCTCCCCCTCCATGTCCGCCAATCACGTCTCCTGGAAAACTGACACGAACATGCCCCAGAACAAACCTACCATACTGATTCTGGATGACGAGCGCAACACCCGCGAAGGGCTTCGCCTGGCTCTGGAGGACAAATACGAGGTCCTGCTGGCGGAGGATGCCTTCAAGGCACTGGAGATGCTCCGTAGCCACCACGTCGCCATGGTCTTGACCGACTACCGCATGCCTGGCATGGACGGGATGGACTTCATCAAGCAAGTGGTTGCCTGGCCGAGCCATCCACTCATCATCATGCTCACGGCGTATGGCTCCATCCAGACTGCTCTGGAGGCGATGAAACTCGGAGCATACGACTATGTGACCAAACCCGTTGACCTGGACAATCTGGAGATGCTGCTGGAACGGGGCATGCAATCCATCCAGTCCACGGAGAATCAACAGGCAAGCACTGCGAAAATTGACGGCATTGTGGCGGAGTCCGAGGCCATGAAGCAGGTCCTTGACAGCGTGATGCAAGTGGCCGCCACCCGTGCCACCGTACTGCTGACGGGGGAAAGCGGCACGGGAAAAGAGGTGTTTGCCCAGGCCATCCATCGCCTCTCCAACCGCGCCGACAAGCCGTTCATCCCCGTCCATTGCGCGGCCCTCAACGAAAACCTGCTGGAAAGCGAGCTGTTCGGGCATGAGAAGGGGGCGTTCACGGGAGCCACCGAAAGGGTGACGGGGCGTTTCGAGTCCGCTGACCACGGCACGCTGTTCCTGGATGAAATCGGGGAAATCTCCCTCGCCACCCAGGTCAAACTGCTGCGCGTTCTGGAGACCCGCACTTTTGAGCGGGTGGGCGGAAAACAGCCCATAACCGTGGATGTCCGGCTGGTGGCGGCCACCAACCGCGATTTGCAGGCCATGGTGGAGGCTGGCGCCTTCCGCGAAGACCTCTACTACCGCCTGAACGTGGTGGCCATCCGCATCCCGCCGTTGCGAGACCGCCGTGAGGACATTCCCCCTCTTCTGGAACATTTCCTGCAACAGGCTGTCCAAGAGAATGGACGGAGGCTGACGGGCTTTGCCCCGGAAGCCGTCAATCTGCTGGAGGCGTATGACTGGCCCGGCAATGTCCGTGAACTGCGCAACTGCGTGGAGCGCATGACGGTCTTCGCCCGTGGCGGAGCGCTCACCCTGGCCGATGTCCCGGCGGAAATCCGCAATGCCGTCAGCAAGCAGTACGACACACCCGCGCCACCGGAGACGCCCGCCGTCGGCACGGAGGGGCTGGACATGCGCGCCAATGAAAAGGCCCTCATCCTCAAAGCCCTGGCCGAATGCAATGGCAACCGCTCCCATGCGGCGGAAAAACTTCATATATCCCGACGCACCTTGCAGCGCAAACTGCACGAGTTCGGGATTAACTGAATCCTTGCCCATGAAACGCAAGCACAAATCGGAGATTGTGGAGATTGCCGTCAGCGAGCCTAGCACAATCCGCCCGATTGTGTCCTCCCTGCCCGCCCTTCCCTGCTCTGCGCCAGTGCCCACGGACTCCACCGAGATGCAACTGACCGTGGCCAAGGTCTTCCCCGACGATGTGTCCCGCGCCCTGCTGGCGGAGCATCAGGCCCCCCGCGGACACTCCCCCCTGCAACTGCTCTTCGCCCTGCTCTGCCTCTGCGGCTGCGCATACGTGTTCTGGCTTTTTTTCCCCCATGCCAATCCCGCAGGGACTCCGCTCAAGACCACGGAGATAGAGACTGTTTCCATCCAGAAGAAATCCCCCTACTACGATTTGGCCGTGGAGGCGCATGCATTGTTCAACTCCGGCAACTACGGTGACTGCGCGCGCCTGCTTCGCCCGCACATTCCCGACTTGCTCAAGCAACGGACTGACGGTTCCAACGACAGGCTTCTGCTCCTGTTCATTGACGCCGTGCGCATTGGCCCCATCGACAAGGAGACCCGCCGTTTTGCCGTCAACACCGTCCGTCGCCAGGCCAGGGATTTTCCTGACCACGTGGAATGGCAAGTACTGCTGTTGTTTTTGACCGAAGACGCCTATCTTGACTATGAAAGGCTCTACCGCAGCATCTGGCGCGGGGACTACCTCGATGCATTCTGGCGCAACCGCAGCATCAACGCCATTCATAGAATACTTGACCAGGTTCGCGCCCTAACCAAATCCTGCGACCAGACGATACTTGTCAATCCGCAGCGCAAGGAGCAATTGACCAAAGCCAGACTCAACCTGCGCTTCATCCAGGCCAGTCTCCTTACCTCGCAATGGATGCTCATCGGCGGCAAGGGAAAGACCAATTTCCCCGATGACTTCGGCGACCCAGGAGTCTTTGAACGGGAGGAGGCGCTGCGCATCACCCACCATCCCTCTCCCGGCTTTGGTCCGCAGGGCCTCCCCATCCCCATTGATTTTCTTCGCCTGCGCCTGTTTCTCGCCAGACGGGTGCTTGAGCAAAGCGGGCAACTGTTCAATTCCTTCCAATGGAACGGTCAAAGGCACAATAGCCAGGATGAACTGCGCAGGGAGACGGACGCCCTGCAACGGCAAATCAACGAGGCGGAAAAATCATGAACCTGCCACAGCCCATTCATCATTTTGTGAACTGGTTCTCCACGCCTGACGAAGGTCCAAAGGGGATTCGGGGCTTGTCGGACCCGCGCTTCCATCTCTGCCTGCTCTGCTATTTCATCGCCTGCATTTTCTTCGCCCGCGACCCGTTCTTCCAAAAGGAGGGAGTCTTCGAGTACCAACAGGGCATCGCCACCCTGGTCATCGCCTTCTCGGTATGCGCCGCGCTCAACTGGGAACTCTGCATCTTCGGCAAACCAGGCGGAGCCAATCTGTTCCTGCACATGCTGCAATTCTTTCCCATGGCCCTGCTGCTGGCCCGTATTCTGGGCGGCCCGTCCACATCCATTCTTCCCAATTCCCTGCTTGACCAGGCAATGGAGGTGGCGCAAAAGGCGTGGCACAGCATTCTAGGCAAGGAACGCTTTCTGCCAGAATGGCTGACCGACCTTTTCCGCAACTGGCGCATCTGCCTATATGGTGTGCTGACACTATTCACCCTGTGCCTGAGAAACCTCCACTTCAAGATTGGGGTCCTGCTGCTCTGGCTGGTCATCCCCCTGTTTTCCTGCGTGAAACTCGGCGGAACCTTCTGGCTGTTCAGCGGCCTCCCTTTCCTGGCCGCAGGCATGGCGCTGCAATTCTGCCGCCACGACCACATCGTCTTCTACAACAACATCCTGCGCATCCTCAACCGCTCCCACAACACGATGGACAAGATGCTCCTGGAGACCATTGGACGAACCATGGTCCACCTTCACGAGCGCGGCTCCATCTCCGGCAACACCTTCGTCGGCATCGTCAAGGCAAGCTATATGCCTGATGGGGTCAAGGACAGCGCCCTGCTCAAATACTACGCCCACGACATCCTCCAACGACTGCTTTCCGATGGCCTGGTGGAACTGCAGAGCGACGCCACGGGCGACCGCATCTTCGCAGCCCCGCAACTGCGGCTGCAACCCAACAATCTGCTGGCACAGGTCGCGGTCGTCCCCAGAGTCATCCTGCTTCTCCTGACAGCGCTGCTCTGGATCATCATGCCCATTGACCTGCTGCCGGACGCCATCCCCTTTTTCGGAATGCTGGACGACGTGGGGGTCGCCATCCTCTCGGGCGCCGCCCTCAAAAACGCCATCGAACATCGGGAAATACAGACATGAAACCAGCCGTCGCCGACAGTTTCACCCAAGGGATCCAGTATGTTTTCCTGGGCATCCTGGATTTCTATCGACTGCCGCGACTCTGGAGATACGCGATTCTGCCGTTGAGCGTCATCATTCTGCTCTCCCTGCTGGTCATCTGGCAGTTCTTCGCCAGCGTTCTGCCGCTGCTGATGGTTTTGCTGGAGGGATGTTTCCCCTGGCTGGTCTGGCTCATTCGCTGGGCCGCCATCCTGCTGTTCTTCTCCGTCCTGACCCTTCTGGGCTCGTCATGCTATGAAATCTTCGGGGCCTTCTTCTTCCCACAGATGGTGCGCATCTACGAGGCGCAGTTCTACAACTGGGAAGGCGGACGCCAACTCACCATGCGCGAGGAACTGCGCAACATGCTCGACAGCGCCTGGTACTCCACTGTCACCCTGCTGTTGCTGTTGCTTCTGACCGTCATGGGTTGGGCCTTTCCTGGCGCGGGGCAATTGCTGACCGCACTGGTCATCGGCTACCGCTACGCCATCAGTTACATGGGCGAGGCAGGCTTCAACCGCGGATATTCCCTATCCACCTTGAGCGCAATCTCCGCGCGCCGCTCCTGGATGGTCTATGGCTTTGGTGTCACCGTGTATCTTCTGCTGCTGATTCCCGTCCTCTCCCTGCTGCTCATCCCCGGCTTCATATTAGGCGGCACGCGCCTTGTCAACGAGCAGAAGACGCACTATTGAGTCATTCGCGGGTGCGCATTTCAGGGATGAACAGGGCGCACAGAAGCGAGACTCCCAGCAGCGCCGACACGAACAGGAAAACACTGGCGTATGCGTCAGCCTGGAAAAGAAAGCCGGAGGGCGTCAGGGTCGCCTGGCGCTGGTTCGCCTTGAGGATGAATCCTACGACATTCTGCGACAAGGCAATGAACACAAAGGCGAGGGCATTGAGGATGGCGCACGCCAGGGCCGTGTCCTCCGGTCGATTCAACTCCTTGACAATGGTGCAGAAGAGGGCGAAGAACCCCGCCGGCACACAGATGAGCAGATACGCGGTTTCCTGAGGAACCACCCCCAATTTCCAGCGGAAGCCCGCATAGCCGAGAATGGCGCCGGCGAAGGCAAGCGCTATGCCCAGGACGGTGAGCGCCTTGCGGCGCCCCCCCAGGAGTTTCAGGTAAACATTCACCGCCACGGTGTTGATGGCGACCACAATGCAGAGAAGCATCATGCAGGTGGAGGCCATCTTGGGCGAGAGACCAAAGACGTCGGAGAGGGACTTCTGCCCGATTTGCATCGGAAGGACATAATACGCGCCGTACACCAGTGCGCTGGCGATGCACAGGAAATGCATGGCGGGTATGCGGACAATGTTTCCCAACGGCGTCCAGGGACTCTCCGCCTTCAACTCATGCTTCAGCGAGCCCCGTGCGAAACAGAGGAAGCCGACCAGCAGGGCGAAGGCCGCCATTCCGGGGACAGCCATGGCCCGCCGCCAGCCCAGCGACTCGACCAGCGCCACCATGGGCATGGTGCCGAAGACCGGCCCCAAATACCCGATGGTCAAAACCAGGCTGAGGAAAAGGGTGAATTTCCCCGCATACAAATCAATCAGCAGGCATGTCAGCCCGACAAAGACAATGCCCGCCCCAAAACCGCAAAGAAGACGGCAGAAGGCCATGGGAGGGTACCAGGAGAGGCTGGCGAATCCCAGCGTGCCCACGCTGAAGCAGCCGGCCCCCAGCAGGAGAATGCGGACCCCGCCCAGCCGATTGGCGTACAGCCCGATGAGCAGTTGGCTGGCAGCGTAGGAGTACATGTAGTAGGAGCCGAACATGGAGACATATCTGGCGTCCAGCCCCAAATCCATCTGCAATTGGTCGAAAATCGTTCCGGGGACCAGCACTTTGCTCATGCTGGTCAGAAAGGAAAGCACCACGCCCAGAATCAGAATGCTCCTCTTCCGGCGTCGAATGGCAGGCGTATCCATTTTTCCTTCAGAAATTCAGCGGAATATGCGGTCTGCGGCGTCCAGATACTGTTTCCAGTCGGCCTTGAGCATGTCGTGTTTGCCGGTGCGGAGGAAATAGCTCACATCCGTCCCCACTGCGGTATCAGGGGCTGGCGGAGTGGCGGAGGACAGCGGCTGCATCCCGAACAGACGGAACACGGGACCCGCATGGTAGGCCGAAAGGTATTCGCTCACTGGGTCCGCCCACTGGTCAAGCGTGGCGCTGTGGACGGCGACGCAGCGCGGAGCCATCAGCGCTATGAGTTCATGCTGGTCAATGGGCAGGTTCTCGGGGTGAAGAGCCTTCTCCTTGAGAGTGCGCTGGAACCAGTAGCCAACCGAGTGGAAATTGGTCATGGAGAACAGAGTCTCTCCGTAAAGGCGACGCGAAAGCGCCGCTCCGCCGCAGCCGGAGTCATTGACGCACGCCAGTTTGAAGCGCTCGTCCCTCACCCCCGTCCACAGCGAGGTTTTGCCCAGGCGGGAGTGACCAAAGCAGGCCGCTCGCTCGGCGTCGATGTCGGGCATACCCTCCAGGCAGTCAAGCATCCGCGAAAGTCCCCACGACCACGTGCCGATGCAGGTGTAGTTGTCGGGATGGGAGGAAAGTTCCTCGCGGGAGAGGAAGAGGCTCAGCGCACTGGCCTGCCAGCCGTTTGGACGGTCCGGGAAAAAGTCGTTGTAGGAGCAGACGGCGACGGCGTAGCCCCGCCCCATGATGTAGTCCAGCGGGAAGCGACGGGAGGAACTGCCGCGGGCCTGGTACATTTCAGGGAAATGCCCCGTGCCAGGTCCGACAAGTCCCGTCAGATACACGCCTGGGTCCTCGCTGACCACGTGGTTCCCGCCGAAGGTCAAGCCCACGAAGACTGGCACGGGCGCTGGCTGGTCGGCGGGAATGTAGAGCAGCATGATGGCGGAGTGCTCCCGCCCGTCATTCTGCCGAAAGACCAGACGCACCTGCCGACGGGTGGCGATGCCCCCCAGCGCCCCGGGCGTCTCGTCCAGCAGTTCATACGACACATGGTCGGGCAGCGGCAAATCCTCTCCGTACATCACCTCGCGAAACCGTTGCAGCAGTTCGGGGCGCCGCTTCTCCAGCCATTGCTCGGAGGTAGTGACGCGCGTGCCATCCTCGCATTGCAGCAATTCAGGCAGAGTGTATGGCGGGATTTCCTTCTCGTCGTAGTTGACAATCCAGGGAAGTGTTTGCTGGTACATGATGTTGCGATGAGGCCCTTGACAAGGGACGGCTACGTTTTCTGCAGGACTGGTGAAAACTCGGCTCTAATGTAACATCTGCCAGGGGTTATGCAAGCAGACAAAACGAAAATAAAAGGCAAATGCGGTTGGGCACATTGAAAAAAACTTTTGCAATGAGTATATTACGCAAAGCAAAGGAATGGAGACCAATCCGTTCCGTTCTCCCATTCTACACCATATCCACCAACCACTGCAATGAACCTCAAACTGATGCATCCGCG
>JAFRLP010000490.1 GCA_017431185.1 Victivallales bacterium
CTTGCCCCCTCCCCGCAGAATGTCGGGCGGATAGTTCCGCCCCGCCTCCACCCGAGGGACGCTTCCCCAGTCAGGTTTCGGCGCGAAAAAGCGTACTCCTGGGACAACCATTGCCTCCCAGCGGCCAGGCAAAGTGCAGTAAAAGCCATGGCGGACCGTCATTTGGCAGGCGGCGGAAGACTGGCCGAATGCCAGCAGCCTGGCGGTCAGGGCATGTTTGCCTGGGGATAGCGGCACGAGGACATGGTTGGTGAACCAAAGTTCAGGCGCACCCCGGTCTGGCCCCGCGGCCAGCAGTTTTCCGTCCAGGAAAAGTTGGCACGACTCGTCGGCGCTGTAATCGAAGTCCAGTGTACGGGGAGCCTCCGCATCCAGGAGAAGCCTGAAGACGGCAAGGAAGGGGGCGGCCGGAGCGGCCTGAGGAGACATCCATTTCATAAAATTGTGATAATGGGGGCAAAGATGGAGTTTTGGAACATCAGCGGTATATTATAATGCGATAATCCGGATTTGCCTTACTGTCATCGTGCCAAATCATCATCGTTTTGTGCCAAATCGGCAAAATGAGTTCCTCGCCTCCCGTGAATCGCTTCTACCATTCCACTCTGCTTGCCTTGGTGCGAGCGGAGGATTTGCCCGTCTTCATTCGGCGTGTGTCGGCTGGCCATCACCCCAATCGCCTGTTCCACGACCACGACTACACGGAAATCGCGATGGTTGCCTCTGGCGAGCCGTTGCATGTCCTGGGCGATGGCACGACCATTCGCCTGCACCCGGGAGACGTGCTGATCTTGCGGCCAGGGCTCATCCATGCCTACGATGAAGCGGAGGAACTCTCCATCGTCAATGTGGTCTTCCGCCCGGAAGTGATGTTTTCGTCCGCCATTCTGGAGGATTGGAATGCGCTGCCGCTCAACGCAGCCACCGGACAGTTCGCCTTGCTTCATCTGGAGTCCCAGCAGAGGGTGTCTTTCCTTTCGGCTGTGGATGCGCTGGAACGCGAACTGAAAGGTTTGCGCACTGGTTTCCGCGTGGCTGTGACCACACGGCTGCTGGAGGTGGCGCTGGCGTTGCTGCGCCGTCCAGGCCAGGACGCCGACCAGGATGCCGTCCGTCTGGAACACTGCATCGACTACATCAGTCGCCATTACGGCGCCACCCTGAACATTGATGCCCTATGTCGCATCGCCGCCATGTCGAGGCGAAATCTGTTCCGTCAGTTCCGTCTGCTGACGGGTTCGTCTCCGCTGGAGTATCTCATCAGCGTGCGTCTTCACCAGGCCGTGAACCGGCTTCTCTCCACCACCGACACCGTGGCGGCCATCGCCCAGGATTGCGGATTCTATGACAGCAATGCCTTTTGTCGCCATTTTCAAAGCCGTTTCAACATGACTCCAAGGCAATTCCGCCAAGCCAGCATCGTCAAGGGAAACACGAAGGAGGATGGAAAAAATACTTTGGCACAAAATGAAGATTCTTTGGCACAAAAAAAGAGGTGAATATTGTTGAGAACAGTGTATAGTAATATCATCGCGCCACGAAACAAATCACCGAAATCGTTGACTCTTCTGGCCAACGGAAAACACCGGAGAACGCCCATGAAAATTTGTCAACCCAGATTCACACTTGTTGAATTGTTGGTAGTGATAGCCATCATCGCCATACTGGCGTCCATGCTGTTGCCGGCGTTGAGCAAGGCTCGGGAGAAAGGACGGGCTGTCAGTTGCGCCAGCCAGATGCGCCAGCTTGGAATCGCGTTTCAGATTTATCTCCAGGACAACGAGGACTTCTATCCCATTGGACGCGGCGCCTCTGGGGAGAACTGCTGGGCGGGATGCCTGGCCGTCAATAAATACATTTCGGAGACGAAACTGCTATGCTGCCCCAGCCGTTCCGCCCTTGGTCTAAGCAACTCCACGACTAGCGGGAGTTACACCAAAGTCTATCGCAACACCGTCTTGCAGGAGACCTCGCCCTTGGCGGAGAGTTCATGGGCGTACATTGACTATGGCTACAACAAGTGGTGGCTGGGCAGTTGGGCCAGGGCCAGCGCCAATGGCGAGACCTACAGCATGAAAGCCACCAGGTTGCCTCGTGTGTCAGAAACCGTGAATTGCCTGGAGGCTGTCCAGTCCAATTGGCTGAACGGAGGCCTTGCGGCTCCATTGGGACGGTGCTATGTGTTCCATTACTACAACGATGGCCAGCCGATGCCCTATCCGGTGCATACCCTGAGCCTCAATGTCCTCTGGTGTGACGGACACATCTCCGTTCTTGGCGGGGCGCCCAGCACCAAAAGTTCCGACTGGACAACCCGCCTCTATGCCTCCGGCGGCAGGCTGGAAGGAAGCTGGGGAGGCAACACCACGCACGATATGTGGGGCGGAGACGCATGGAGGAGATGATGATGCAACGTAACGCACTTCTGCTGGCGCTGTTTGCCGCTGTCACGCTGACCGCCCAGAACCTGGTCCGCAATCCCGCGTTTGACGGCAATCCGCCGGCTGGCTGGCGACTGGCAGGCGCGCAATGCGAAAATGGAGTCGCCGCTGTGGCAAAGAATCCAGATGGCTCCAATGGCTTTCTGGAGCAAACGCTGAAAGGGCCAGTCAAGGGACGCCGCTACCGCATCTCCTGTGAAGCCATGGGAGAGCCTGGCAGCCTGTTCCGTTTCTGCGCATACTGGTCGGCGGGAAATCATGCGTCCCCCAGAAAACGTGCCTCTGACAACTGGAAGAAACACCAGGGCAACGGCAAATGGGTCACGCTTTCCAGCGAGATCACCTATGATGCGGATGCCATCAACGACATCCGAGTCTCCTTTGTCACCTTTGAGGGCAAGGTGCAGATGCGTCACCCTGTTGTGGAGGAGATGGAACAGCCGCCAGAACTGCCGTCCGTGCAGGGAGGGCGATGGAGTTTCCATCCGACCGCAGCCGGCGTACACATGCAGGAAGGTCAGCCAGCCCTGGTAATCAAGTTTGCGGGAAGCCTATGGACGCCTGCGGCGGAGATCAAAGGCATTCCCATCAAGCCAGGGCAGAGATACCGCTTGCGCTATGAGGCGCTCGGCATCGGGCAGGCGGTCAGAGATACAGGATTCCATGGCTACCGCGTCGAATTGTCCGTGCCCGACCAAGGGTACAGCGCCCGACGGCCTTTTGAGGAGGTCTGGGCTAGCAGTTGGCAGGGCAAAAGCGCACTGCTCGACAAATTGCCGACGAGCGCGACGTCCGTTGACGTGCGGCTCTTCGCGGAGTCGGGGTGTACCGTAGCCTTCCGCAATTTCTCCCTGGAGGAGTACACTCCGCCCATCACAGCCGACGCCCAACTGATCCTGACCAGTCCGCTTTACAGAGACTCCATCTATGCCTCCCTGCCCGTGAAGGAACTCACGGGGCATGTGCTCATGCCACCCGATGTGCGCAACTATCGGGTGAGGCTGGAACAGGGCGGAAAAGCGCTGGCCTCGGTCTCGCGGACGGTGGATTGCTCCTTCGTCTTGCCAGCCAGTGAACTGACCGAAGGAGAGGCGACGGTGATTGCCGAAGGTCTCTCAGACAAAAATGATGTTCTGCGGACGGTCACCCGAAAGCTGCGCAAACTCCCGCCAGCCGCGCACGAGATGGTGATGGGCCCCAACCGAATCATGTACTTTGACGGAGTGCCCTTTCTCCCGACCATGCTGATGGGCGAATTGCCAAACGATGACTTTGCCGCCTTTGCCTCCGCGCATGGCCTCAACTCCTTCCTGGGACGCAGCGGCACCGCGAAAGGCATCCTCGCTTTGCTGGAGATGGCACGCCGCCATGGGCTGAAGATGATGCTGGGCTATACATACGCCAAGGATGGCAATCTGGCCAGTTTCAGGCAACGCGCCCAAAGGCTGCTTTCGGCGGAGGTCACCGCCCATCCGTCTTTGCTGGGCTACTTTCTGGCGGACGAGCCGTTCTGGACAGGGGCAAACCTGGACTATCTTCGCGAATCCTACAACATCCTCAGGGAGCGCGACCCTTATCACCCCGTATGGATCAACTCCGCTCCGCCAAGCACACTGGAGGAAAACCGCCCCTATATGGCCTGCGCGGACATCAATGGCTTTGACGTCTATCCCGTCCCCTACCCCTGCACACATTCCTTCATCGCCGACAAATATCCGACGGCATTGGGAAAATACAGCCAACTCGCCTTTGACACATCCGGGGGACGGCATGCCGTCTGGATGGTACACCAGGCCCATAGTTGGAAACGCTATATTCCAGGCAAGCCGGACTCCGTCATCTATCCCAACCTGGATGAATTGCGCTTCATGTGCTTTGACTCATTGCTTCATCAGGCCAGCGGAGTCATCTACTGGGGGAGCAACAACGTGGTCGAGCCGCAGTTTCTGCGCCACGTGCTTGCCTCATGTGCGGAAGTCGAGAGCCTCTCCCGACTGCTTGCCGAGGGCCGTCGGCGCCTGCTTTCGGAACAGGATGACCTGGCAGTCCACGAGCTGGAGTTCGGCGGTTTGCGCTGGCTGGCCGTCCTGAACTGCTCGACCAGGGAAAGGGAGGTCTCCTTCCCCGCCCCATGCTTTGGCAACGGTTTGGTCACGGTCTTTCACGAGCAGCGAAAAGTGGAGTGCAGGGAGGGAGTGCTCCAGGACCGTTTCAGGCCCTATTCCGTGCATCTCTACGGCGTCGCTCCACTGCCGCCCGCCTATCGGGAGCCGCCTTTGTGGCAAGGGAAAAACGACCCGCTGGAGGAGTTTTGCCGCCGTGTCCGCGACCCAGGCGCAAAATACGCGGGGACGGCCAACTGGCTGTGGGAGGAATCGACTGCCGCGACGGTGGCTGGCAAGGCCTTTCTGCGCCGTCACCTCAAACTTGACGCTCCTGTGAAATCCGCCACCATCCTGGCATCTGTGGATGACTATGCCTCCCTCACGGTCAACGGACAGCCTTGCGCCAGTTTCGGTGGCTGGTCACAACTCACGAAAGTCGATATCACCCATCTTCTGCGAATAGGGGACAATCTCATGCTTGTCGAAGCGGAGGATGCAGGACATCTGCCCTGTGCCTTCCTGGCTGAAATACACCTGGAACACATGGATGGCCAGAGCACAGTCATCATCACCGACGACCAATGGGAGAGCGCGGCGACCGAGGATGGCCCCTGGCATCCCGCCAAAGTCATCGCACCGTATGGGCAAGGCGCCTGGGGACGCAAGGTGCAGTTGCCTTGACTCGCCTGACGCCATGCCCTCCACGCTGATGCTCCATCGAAGGACGAAAACCCGCTGCGCAAAAAGCGTCGATTCACGGCAGATAGGTCATGGCCTGTTCGCGTGAAAGATGGAAGTCCTCGCACAGGGCATCCAGGACATTCTCCCTGCTGACATTCATGCGCAGCAGCCTGGCCACGTATGCCAGAATGCCTCGCTTCTCTCCCTCTTTCATTCCCTCTTTCATTCCCGCTTCCTTGCCTCTTGTCTCACCGATTCTCTCTGCCTCTTCGCACAACTCCTGTTCCGCCTTGCACATGTTCATGGTCTCCTTTTTTCGTGGAATCCTGAAACTGGCGCCTGTGACAGCGCGGATGACCCTCGC
>JAFRLP010000491.1 GCA_017431185.1 Victivallales bacterium
CGCAACGAGTTGGCGAAACGCGGTCTTTTGGGCAAGAATGAACTGCCCCTGAAGATCCTGGGCAACGGTGACGTCACCAAGGCTCTGAATGTGGTCGCGGACAAATTCTCGAAGAGCGCGAAAGAGAAGATTGAAGCGAAGGGCGGCACCTGCAAAGAGGCGAAAGCCGCTGCGGCTCCTGCCAAGGCCTGATTCGAATGCAGAACCGCGGCATGCCCTGACAGGTCGTCCTGACCGAAGGGGCGTGCCGTCAAACCTTACAAGGAACCGGAGATGTTGTCAGCCTATTTGAATTGCTACAAGATTCCAGAGCTCAGGAAGCGCCTGCTGTTCACATTCGCGCTTGTCGCCTTGTGCCGGCTGGCCTGCTTCATTCCCTGCCCTGGCGTCGATCCCTCGGTCATCAGCAATATGATGGGCAAGCTGGGCGGCGGTCAAGGCACTGGCGGTATGCTGGACATTTTCGACATGTTCAGCGGCGGCGCCTTGGAGAAATTCGCAGTTGGGGCCTTGGGCATCATGCCCTATATCTCCGCCTCGATTATCCTGCAGATGATGACCCCCGTCATCCCCCAATTGGAGCGTATGCTCCGCGAAGGCGAGTCCGGCCGGCAGAAGTACAACCAGGTCATGCGCTACGTCACGCTCATCATCTGCGTGATCCAGGGCGCGATGTTCGCCGTGGCCATGACCCGAGGGGACGACGGCACCGCCGGCGCAGTCCGCCACGCGGGCTTCGGCTTCATCCTGATGACCATCATCTCGCTCACCGCGGGCGCGATGCTCATCACCTGGCTGGGCGAGATGATCACTGAACGCGGCATCGGCAACGGCGCCTCCATCATCATCACCGTGAACATCATCGCCCGCCTCCCCGTGGCGTTGGTGAACCTGGTGAAGCTGGTGGCCAGCGGTTCGGTCACGGGAGACGGCAGCCTGAGCGGTGTCCATCTGGTCATCCTCCTGGCGCTCTTCTTCGCCGTCACGGCCGGCGCCATCGCCTTGACGCAGGGACATCGCAAGATTCCCGTATGCTACGCGACGAAGCGCATTCCTGGAGTCGGCCAGCGCGCCGCCGTGCAGACCAGCTATCTGCCGCTGCGCGTGAACTACTCCGGCGTCATGCCCATCATCTTCGCGGGCGCGATTCTCTCATTCCCGCTGATGTTCCTGCGCTTTGCTCCAGCCAGCTGGAGTTGGGTCGGAACGGTGGCCAGCTGGCTTCAGTATGGCAGCGCCAGTTATGTTTTCCTCTATGGACTGATGATTCTGGTGTTCTCCTTCTTCTGGGTCGCCAACCAGTTCAATCCCATCCAGATCGCCGATGACCTTCAGCGACAGGGCGGCTACATCCCGACGGTGCAGCCCGGCAACGCCACTGCGGAGTTCCTCGACCACGCGATGACCCGCATCACCCTGGCGGGTGCCATCTTCCTGACCATTCTGGCCGTGTTGCCGATGATTCTCATGAACGCGATGGACATTCCCGCCCAAATCGCCCATTTCTTCGGCGGCACCAGCCTGCTGATCATCGTGGGAGTCGGACTGGACACCCTGCGTCAGATCGAAAGCTACCTCCTGGCGCGCCATTACGACGGCTTCATGGACAAAGGTCAACTTCGCAGCCGCAGAGGCTAAACTGTGTCCAATTGCGCAAATATTTGCGCAATTGGACACTGGATTCGCATCCGCGCGCAAGACGTAAACCCGGCTGGCAACGCCATGCCGGGTTTTTTTGTCTTTTTGACGTTTTTCGGTTTGCATTCTGTTTTTTTGAGGTTAAATTATCATCTGTTGGTTTCATTCCATTAGTTAACCGATTAACCAAGCGTTTTTCATGGTGACATTACAGAAGATAGCAGAGTTGGCTCATGTGAGCAAATGTGCGGCGAGCTATGCGTTTTCGGACAAGCCGGAGAAGCGCGGGAAGTTGTCGGAGGAGACGCTGCTTCGGATATTGTCGATAGCGCGGGAGTACAACTACCGTCCGTCAGTGTCAGGGCGTGGTTTGGCGTTGTCCCGGAGTTTTTCATTGGGGTTGCTGCTGCCGAAGAAGAATGTGCAGTCGTTTTCACCGCATTTCATGGGGATGTTCCATGGGGTTGCGGACGCGATTTCGGGAAGTGACTACAATCTGCCGCTGTTCTTTGGCTGGAATGAGAAACTGGAGGATAATCTGGCGCAGCATCGTCTGGATGGTTTGCTGGTGGTGGCGCGTTTGAAGGACTCGCCCGTGTTCGGGAAACTCAGCCGTCTGGACATCCCCGTGCTGTGCCTGAACCGCAGTGGCTGCGGGGCGCGCAGTTTCAGTGTACGGACGGATTTGGCTGGTTGGGCGCGGGAGTGGCTGGCGGACTTTGCGGGGCGAGGGTATCGTCGGGTGTCTCTTTTCACCCGCGACCCCAAATTGCTGGCGATGGACGCGGCGCTTGCCGCGCAGTTTCCCTGCCTTTGCCGGGAGTTTGGCCTGGAGCACGGGGAATATCTGGTGGATGACTTTGACGGCACGGCGCCCGAGGATACGGCCTGTCTGTTCCGAGGCGACACCGCGGCTCTAGCGAAATGGTTTTCCTCTCCTGGCAACGAGCGTCGTTCAGCGGTGTTCTGTTCGCCCGAGTCCTGCAAGGAGCGCGGCTATCCGCCGCTGTGCTGCGGCTACCACGACTCGCACAAATTGGGCGAAGTCGGCGCGCATACGCTCATTCGTGCGGTCGAGAAGGAGAACGTGCCCAAGGAACTTCTGCTCCCCTACCAGAAGACCGTCCAATACCGTCCTCGAAAAAACCACATCCTGGAGGATTTCTAGATGAAAATCGTTTATTTTGCCGTTCTCCATTTCCTGCTCTGCGTTGGTCTCTGTCAGGCTTTGTCCTTGCCGGGGGAACTGGCCCATTACCCCTTGACGGATGGAGACGGGGTGCAGGCGCGCGAGGCGCTCAACCGGTTTCCGCCCGCCGAGATAACAGGCTCCTTCTGGACAACCCGTGATGGTCTTTCCGTCATTGACTTTGGGGGGATGAAGAACAGCCGTCAGGCTCAGGTGCTGTTGCCCAGGGGGATGGCGTTTGACGGGGAGTTCACCATTGCCGTCTGGCTTTCCGCCTATTGGTGGAAGGAGAACTGGGGGCCCATCTGCTACCGAAGCGATGCCACCTACGGGATTCGCAACAACATGTCCCGCCCTGGCCAGATTCATTTCCGCGTCAAGGACAAGGGGGCGGAGCGGGGGGCCAACCTGTTCAGTTCTACCGTGCTGGACAAGAACGTCTGGCATCATGTAGTCGCCACATTCACCCCAGGCAAGGCCATGCGCATCTACATAGATGGGCAACTGGATGCGGAGCGCACTGAAAATGTGCCTGTCAGCCTGGATGATGCGGACCGCAGTCGCTTCAAACTGGGACGCTGCGGAGAGGACGCAAGCTTTTCTGGTGTCCTGTACAACCTGCATCTCTTCAGCCGTGCGCTGGCGGCGGCGGAGGTCGCCACGCTCTATCGGGCGGAAAACCGGTTCGGTTTGGCGGTGAACGAAACGACAATCTTCCCCAAAGAGGGTGCGGTGGCTACCGTCTTGCCTGGCGTGGAGATTCTTGCGGGCGGGGCTCTGCGCATTGCGGGACAGGAGGGGACGCATCTGCTGAATTCGCTGTTCAGTTACCCCGTGCAGCCAGCCATGGGGTATAACCTGCTGGCTCCCTCGGCAAGGGGAGAGCAGGGGTGGCGCCCCATCGTCCGTCAGGTGTCTGAGAATCAGGCGTCGGTCACTGCGCAGGGCGCGTTCCATCGCCTGGAGCGCATGGTCACCGCTATGGAAGATGGGCGAATCCGTGTCCAGGACAAGGTGACGAATCTGACCCAGGATGATTTGGCGGTGGTCTTTTACCATTGCCTGTTCCCTGAACGTCCCCTGGCCGACTGGTATCTGCATGGGGAGGAGAAGGCTTTGTCCGCTTCGGACGGGCGCATTCCGCCCTCC
>JAFRLP010000492.1 GCA_017431185.1 Victivallales bacterium
CCGCTGCGGCTGGCATACTGGGACGCGGGATGTTGAGTTTGAGCGTCGGTGAATTGGACTGGGCGGCGGAGGCGGGCGGATTACGCACCACCTTCAGATGAACAGTTTCCGTCTTGCCGCCCTCTGCGGCAGGGGCAACGGCGGCGCCGCCAAGCTGGTTCACCTCCAGTTTGCGCAGGCGACCAGTTGCGGTGTCCCGCAGGCTGATGGGGTCGGAGATGGGGCGCGGCTCGGCGTCACCGCCAGTGGTTTGCGGGTTGAGTGCAGCCGGCGTAGGCGAACCAGCCGCTTGGTCAACCTTGAAACGGTTGGTGTCGGTCGTCTTCAGCGTCAATTTTACGGGATTCTGATTCTGGTTTTCGCTCATGGTTCAGCACCTCAGTTGTGGCGTGTCCAATTATTCAACAATCATTCACATTACAGTATAACGCAGTTTGCGCATTTGGCAAATGCTTTCCTCCCTTTTTTTTCGATTCAGGGCTTTTTTTCGGGAAATCGTCATTGCCATGGATTGGCGGTTCTCCCATGCCGGCTGCTGTCCTCCAGGTGCAAGCGGTGACATGGCCTATGCCTTTTGTGTGGCCGGGGCGATGAGGAAATTGACGGACTTGCCATCCTCCGCAACCGATGCGGTGGCGGTAAACGGTCCTTCGGGCGAGGTGTTAAGCAGGGCCTCGGCGAGTGGGTCCTCCAGCAGATGCTCCACGGCGCGGCGCAGCAGACGCGCCCCGTATTCGTTGCTGTCGGCCTGCTTGAAAATCAGGTCGCGGACGGCCTCCCCGACAACAAGAGCGCCTTGGCGGTTCTTGAGTCGTTCCGCCAGTTTGGCAATCTCCAGTTCCAGGATTTTGGCGAGGTCGTCTTTTGAAAGGCGCCCGAAGACCACCACATCGTCCAGACGATTGATGAACTCCGGCTTGAAGTGCTTTTTGGCGGCGTCCGTGAGTATTTCGCGGAGTTTTTCGTAGTCTTGGGATTGACTGGCTCCCGCGTCTCCCGAGAACCCCATGCTGAGCGGTTTGGTGATTCGCTCGGCTCCCAGGTTGGAGGTCAGTACGACTATGGTGTTGCGGAAACTGACC
Source organism: Victivallales bacterium (assembly GCA_017431185.1). The sequence goes on from JAFRLP010000492.1 coordinate 1,083, forward strand.
ACACGCCCCATGTTGTCAGTCAGCTGGCCCTCCTCCATGATTTGCAGCAGGATGTTATAGACGTCAGCATGGGCCTTTTCGATTTCATCGAAAAGCACCACGGAGTATGGCTTGCGGCGGACCTGCTCCGTCAGTTGACCGCCATCTTCAAAGCCGACGTATCCAGGAGGGGCCCCGTTGATGCGGCTGACCGCGAATTTTTCCATGTATTCGGACATGTCCAGGCGTATGACCGCGTCCTGGCTGCCGAACATGAATTTGGCGAGTTCCTTGGTCAGCATGGTCTTCCCGACGCCCGTCGAACCCAGGAACAGGAAGGAGCCGATAGGACGGCGCGGGTCCTTTAGTTCGGCGCGGGAGCGGCGCAAGGCGCGCGAAATGACCTTGACCGCCTCCTGCTGGCCAATGACCACGCTGTTCAGTTCCTGCTCCATCCGCAAGAGGCGGGCCGCCTCCCCCTCCTCCATGCGGGTGAGCGGGACTCCAGACATGTGGGAGACCACTTCGCGGATATCCTCAATGGAAACGGGGGTGCGATTGGCCGAGCAGTTGACTTGCCACTCCTTCTTCAGGGCATCGATTTTCTCCCGCAGCGCAGTCTCCTCCCGACGCAGGCGCGCCGCATCCGCAAAGTTGCGGTTGCGCAACTCCTTGACCTTGGCCTCCGTGGTCTGGTTCAGTTTTTTCTCCAGTTCAGCGAGGCCAGGCGTGGGCTTGGCGTTCTGGATGTGCAGGCGGCTGCCCACCTCATCAATCACGTCAATCACCTTGTCCGGCAGATACCGTCCTGGCAGGTAGCGCTCCGTGAGGGAGATGGCCTCTTTCAGCACGTCATCATTGTAGGCGACATTGTGGTGCTCCGCATATTTCGGGGCGATGCCCTGGAGGATGAGCAGTGTCTCCTCCTTGGAGGGCGGCTCCACCATCACGGACTGGAAACGGCGTTCCAGCGCGCTGTCCTTTTCAATGCTTTTGTGGTATTCCTTGAGGGTGGTGGCTCCGATGCATTGGAACTCTCCGCGCGCCAGCGCGGGCTTCAGGATGTTCGAGACGTCCAATGTTCCCTCTGCGCTGCCCGCGCCGACAATGGTGTGCAGTTCGTCCAGAAACATGATGATTTTCTTCTGGGACATCCGAAGTTCATCCAGCACGGCCTTCATGCGTTCCTCGAATTGTCCGCGGTATTTGGTGCCGGCCACCAGAAGGGTCAAGTCCATGGCCACAATCCGCTTGTCGCGGAGAAGCACAGGCACCTTGTCATCGACAATGGCCTGCGCCAGCCCTTCGACAATGGCGGTTTTGCCGACGCCCGCCTCCCCGATGAGAACCGCGTTGTTCTTGGTGCGGCGGCAGAGGA
>JAFRLP010000049.1 GCA_017431185.1 Victivallales bacterium
GACAGACCACACGCCAGACACAATCGAACTGATTTTTGAAACAATCATCGCCATACCAACGCTAATAATCACCGCATACCTCATTGCGGGCGGAATCAAGGAAGAACTCAGGAGGTATTTCAAATGAATGAACCCAAATTCACGCCAGGGCCGTGGAGACGGACTATTACAACTGTGCCGAGCGTCTCCGAAGGTTACGACATTAGTCCAAACATAGTTAACTTGACAATTGGCGACAGGAACATACCGCTTGCAGCGATTGGGATGAACTCGACCGCAGAAACGATGGAGTTTTTTTGGAAGATGGTCGCCAACGCGGCCCTGATAGCCGCCGCGCCCGAGATGTACGAGCTTCTTGACCGCATCAAGGGGATGCTGGAGATGTGCAGACTGGAGAACTCCATAGACGCGGAGGCGGAACACGAGATTGACAGGCTGCTGGCGAAGGCCAGGGGGGAGGTGGAGAAATAAGCTGCGTTGACGATGTGAAAACTTTGGTTGATGCTGGCTACTCGTGCAATCCCTACTCCGGCGGCTGGACGAAGATAGTGGAAGAGGTGTATCTGAGCATTTTGCGGATTCACGGAGGCGAAGCTAGAATCTCGCTATGGGAAAAAGGGTTGCAGGTTAAAATGGAGTGGTGCCAGTCCGTAGCCAAGGCGATCGAGGCTGGCGAGGCGTTCCTGGCCGAGAGAACAGCAGAACGCAAGGCCGACAGACCTGCTCCAGACTAGTTTTTATGGCGATGGTTGCGGCTCCACCCATTCTCCTCCCTCTTCTCTCTAACGGAGCTGCAACCTTCGCCACCCTTTGGCCGTCGGAGAGCGAAACCCTCTCTTCCTATAATCAACATCGCGGATTAAAACTATAAACGCGACACGCTCCTTCGACGGCCATCCCCATTGCACGGGATAGCAGCCTTTTTGACAGTTTTTTCCATGCGACAAGCGGTTTCCTCTTGTGTCGTTTCCCGTGCAACTTCTTCACATTCCAAAGGAAAAACACAACAGCAGATGAAAGAGATAAAAATCATAGTCAAGATAGCCACGGGACCGCCGACGGAGGAACAGAAGCGCCTTGAGAGGCAGGACAGCTATTTCTTCGGACAGTTCCTAATGGAAGCACTAAACAAAAGGAAAGAAAAACATGACAGCGAAAATCACGGGAATCAGCGTGCAGGACTTCAAGCGGGTGAAGCTGGTTGAAATCCAGCCGTGCGAAAACGGCCTCACCATCCTGGGGGGCAGGAACGCCCAGGGCAAAAGCAGCGTATTGGACGCGATTGCATACGCATTGGGCGGCGAGGCTTTCAGGCCAAGCGACATCAACAACCACGATGCGGATGGCAACGCCAGGATAAGGGTTGAAATCGACGGGCTGGTTGTCGAGCGGGCGGGCAAGAACGGCGCCTTGAAGATCATCGACAGCAGGGGCATGCGGGGAAACCAGACGCTTTTGAACGAAATCGTATCCAGGTTTGCACTGGACCTGGGGACATTCATGCAGGCCAACGACACGGAAAAGGCGAAACTGCTCCTGAAGATGTTTCCACAGCTTGAAGGCGCACTTGCGAAGCTGAAGGCGAAGGCGGACGCAATACGAGTGCAGCGGGCGGACTGGAACCGCGACAGGAAAAGGATGCAGGCGCAGTTCGACGCAATGCCGAAGGAGGACGCGCCCACCCAGGAAATCAACGTGCTTGTCATCCAGGACCAGTTGGGCGAGGCAAACGCAGACCGAATGAAAGCCATGAATGAGAAGGTTGAAATCAACAGCCTTGAGAACCAGGCCCTGGCGGAGGACGACAGGCCACACAGGCGGAGAACAAGGAAAGACAGCTTGACAAGCTGCTTGAGGAGTTCGAGACACAGCAGACGGCGGAACGCCAGAAGCTGCTTGGCATGATCGCCCTTCTCAACCAGCAGTTGCGGGAATTCGACGAGGCGGCTCCTGGAAAACGCCAGGAAATCAAGACGGCGCGGCTGAAGTCGAAGGCCGAGGCCGAGGAACACAGGGCGAAGGCGGAAGCGTTGAGAAAGGATGCCGAGGAGCGCAAGACGAGGAACGACGCGAAGCTGGCAACGCTTCAAGGCAGGATAGAGGAACTGCAAGCCCAGGCAAGGACCGCCACGGAGACCAACGAGAGCGTCAGGCGGAACAAGGCGAGGGAATCACTGTACAATGAGATTCAGGCTTTGGACGTGAACATTGCTGGCTACACAAGGAGCCTTGTGGAGATAGAGGCGGCAAGGACGGCGCTCTTGCAGGAGGCGCAGTTGCCATTGCCTGAATTGAGCATCACCGAAGACGGAAAACTGCTCTACCGTGGGCAGGAATGGGACTGCATGAGCGGGTCCGAGCGGCTGAAAGTCGCCACGGCTATCTGCATGAAGGCAAAGCCAAACTGCGGATTCGTCCTTATCGACGGCCTTGAGGCCATGGATCGGGAGACGCTTGAGGAGTTCGGGAAATATCTTGAGAGCCAGCGAATGCACGGGATAGGAACCATTGTCGGAGACAACGCCGCCACCGTCATCATCGAGGACGGACGGGTCACGGGGCCAGTGGACGAGCCCACCCTTGAAGAGGAAATCACAAGGCAGCTTCAAGGCGAAGCTGAAGACAACAACCAATAGCATAGGAGAAAACAGCCATGCAGAAGGAACAAAAGACAATTCGATTGCAATGCCATTTCACTGAAGAGGAACGCAGCATAATCGCCACGGAGATGGTGACGAAGATGCAGGAACTTGGAGAGCTTGACAAGACGCTGAAAAACATGACCTTGAAGCTGAAGGCGCAGATGGCGCAATGCAACAGGGAGATTGAGAAACGCGCAATCTGGATCAAGGACGGCTACGAATATCGCGAAGTTGAATGCGAGGTCACTTTCAACAGGCCAGAAAGGGGCAAGAAGGAAATTTTGCGCACGGACACGGGCGAGACGCTTGTTTGGGCAATGACGAACGAAGAAAAAGCGGACCTCTACTACAACGCGGACGAGAACGAAGAGGACGAAGACGAAGAGGCCGACGACGAAAAGGAAGAAGACGAAGAGGAAGAGGAGGACGGGGACAATGTTTGAAGGTAGAGTTTTCCACGAGCCAGAGGCGGAGTACCACGCCAGGAGCAAAAGCGGAGAGATGCTATCATCCCACATGTTGCAGCGTTTTGCGCAGATGCCCTACAAATACTGGGCTACCATCACGGGACGCTACGAGGAGCCCGACAAGGCCGACTATGCGTTTGGGCGTGCTGCCCACAAGCTAATACTGGAAGGGCCCGACGCCTTCGAGGCTGCCTATACCGTTTCAGACGGCCCCATCAACGAGCGCACTGGCAAGCCATACGGCAAGGAGACGAAGGCATACCAGGACTGGTTGTCGCTCCAGGGGACGGAGATTGTCACGACCGCCGACTTCGAGGTCATGGATGCAATGCGCCAGTCGATAACGGGCCACAAGGGCATCAGCGAATTGCTGAAGGGCGATGGCGAGGCGGAATGCGTCGCCAGGGCGGAGGTTGACGGCGTTAAGTGCCAGATAAGGCTTGACTACTTCGACCCGATGGCGGGCATCATCGACCTGAAGACATGCAGGGACATCGCCTTCTTCGAGACGGACATGAGGGCGTTCGGCTACTGCTACCAGATGGCGTTCTACCGCCGTGTGCTGAGGGAGGTCACGGGCCGCGACTATCCTGTTTACATGATAGCGGTTGACAAGACGGACTTCCACGTTGCGGGCTACTGGCTTATCCCAGGCGCGGAGCTTGACGTTGCGGAGCGCGTCAACGAGGCGACCATCAGAAGGCTGAAGGAGTGTAGAGAGGCTGGCGTTTGGCCGACGGGCTACGAGCAGAAGCAGATATTCACACTAAACAAATAGGAGGTTGCAATGTCGATACTTGACACGTTGCAGAGGGGCAAGACCCCGAAGCCGCCGATCATCCTGCTCTACGGACAGGAGGGCGTCGGCAAATCCACATTCGCCGCGAAGGCGCCGAAGTGCGTATTCATCCCGACGGAGGATGGATTGAACGAGATCGACTGCGTGAAGTTTCCGGTTTGCAAGAGCTACAGCAGCTTCAAGCAGGAACTCCAGGCGATCCGAGACGAGGAGCACGACTTCGAGACGCTGGCGATAGACAGCATATCGGCGGCGGAAAGAATGCTCTTCAAGGGCATTTGCGAGAAGTACGGAGTAAACAACATCCTTGACGCGGCTGGCGGGTACGGGCGCGGGTACAAGGAGTATTCCGACGAATGGCTTTCAATCTTCGATATACTGGCGGAAATCCGAGACAGGCGCAAAATGTCAATTATTCTGATTGGCCATTGCGACGTTGTGAGGGTTTTCAGCCCAAGAATCGGCCAGTACGACCAATTTCAGCCCAGGCTTTACAAAAAAGCAATGGACATCCTTGTTGAATCCACGGACGGCGTTTTCTTTGCGACGCGTAAGGTCAGGAAGACAGAGGAAAACGCGGGATTTGGTAAGAAGGACGTGAGGACGGAGGCCATAGGGCGAGACGGAGGCGACCGAATCATCATCACCGACGGCGGCGGAATCGACGGGCCGCAGATAGCAAAGAGCCGATTCCAGGGAATCCCGCAGGAGCTGCCGCTTGACTGGAACGCTTTTCTGACGGCCTGGCAGGCCACACTATAACAGGAAACACGGAGAAAATCAGATGGCACAACTAGGACAAATCGACTTCAACGAAGTACATGCAAGCGACGAGCTGCTTCCTGCTGGGGAGTACACGGCAATTATCGTCGCATCGGGGGCAAGGTCCGAGGACCCGCAGACGAAGGAGGGCTTTGTCATCAGCAAGAGCGGGAAAGGCGCATACCTGCCAATGACATTTGAAATCATCGACGGCGAATTCAAGGGGCGCCAGGTCAGGAAGAATTTCAACCTCCAGAACGCCAACCAAGACGCTGTGAGGATAGCCAGGCAGGAAATGAAGCAACTCCTTGTCGCCTTGAATTGGGACTTTGCCAGGAAGCCAGGCGGGCCAGAGGACACGAGCGAGCTTCACATGATACCGCTGGTTGTCAAGATTGCCCAGGTGGAGAACAGGCAGACGGGCGAACTCCAGAACGAAATCAAGAAGTTCATCATGCAGGGCGGAGGCACGGCGCACATCGCGCAGCCCGTGGCGGCGCCCATCGGAACGGCGCCGATGGCGAAACCGTGGGAGAGAAAGCCAGCCGTCGTATCACCACCGCAGCTTGCATCCACGGAGGCGCCCAAGGAATGAACGGCGAAGCCATAGAGCTTGAAATGCCAATGGCTGTATCGGAGAACAAATACCGCAGGATTGTTCCAGGATGCAGCCACCCCGTCATTTCAAGCGAAGGGCGAAAGTACCATGAGACCGCGAAGGCGATTTTTCGGCAGAGCGGCCAGGTGCCAATAAAGGGGCGGGTGAAAGTCGAAGTCGAGTTTTACCCGCCCGACTGGAGGAGGCGCGACCTGGACAACCTTTTCAAGTGCCTTTTCGACAGCCTTGTCAACGCGGGGGCCATCGAGGACGACCACTTGATAACAGAAATACACGCTTTCAAGCGGGACCCAGTGCCAAACGGCCTGCTTTTTGTACGGATCACGAAATACGAAGATGATAGAGCTGAGATACTACCAGACGGCGGCGGTCAACGCCGTATATGACTTTCTGAGGCGCAAGCCCGACTTGAACCCATGCGTCGTATTGCCGACGGGCGCGGGAAAGTCGCTTGTCATCGCCAAGATCGTCAGCGACGCCGTAACGCTCTGGGAGGGGCGTGTGCTCATACTGGCGCACGTCAAGGAGCTGCTGGAGCAGAACGCGGCGAAGATCCAGGCGCTTTGCCCAGGGCTTGAAATCGGCGTCTATTCGGCGGGGCTGAACAGACGCGACACTGGCAACAGGGTTGTTGTGGCGGGCATCCAGAGCGTCCACAGCAAGGCCGCCGACCTGGGGAGCTTCGACCTGATACTGGTTGACGAAGCGCACCTGATACCGCCAGACGGAGACGGCATGTACCAGACTTTCCTCAACGACGCCAGGGCGGTAAACGACAACGTGCGCTTGATCGGCCTGACGGCGACCCCGTACAGGCTGAGGGGCGGGCTTATCTGCAAGCCCGATAACCTGCTGAATGAAATCTGCTACGAAGTCGGCGTAAAGGAGCTGATATACCGTGGGTATCTGTCGAAGCTGGTATCAAAGAACGGGCAGTTCAGGGCCGACCTTGAAGGGCTCCACGTGAAGGCTGGCGAATTCGTGGCGGAGGAAGTGGCGGAGAGGATGGACAACGCCAGCCTGGTTGAAAACGCGGAATGGGAACTCCTGAAGCTCACGAAGGCGAGGAGGACGGTCCTGATTTTCGCCAGTTCAGTGGCCCACGCCCAGCATGTCAAAAAGGCGATAGAGGAAAAGGGGCAGATTGAATGCGGGATAGTAGTCGGCAACACGCCAAAGGCGGAGCGGGACCAGACATTGGACCGATTCAAGGACATCCCCGTTCAGGCCGACTTGTTTGAGAACATGATGGAGCCCTTGAAGTACCTGGTAAACGTCGGGGTGCTGACGACGGGTTTCGACGCACCGCAGATAGACTGCGTTGTCCTTCTGCGACCGACCGCCAGCGCAGGCCTCTACTACCAGATGGTAGGACGGGGCTTCAGGCTGTCTCCAGGGAAGACGGACTGCATGATACTGGACTACGGGCAGAACATCATGCGCCACGGGCCAGTTGACATGATACAGGTTTCGGAAGGCAGGGGCGGGAAAGGCGGAACGCCGCCGATGCGCGAATGTCCGCAGTGCCATTCTGTTTTTCCCGCAGGGCGGATAACCTGCCCTGACTGCGGGTTTGAAATGCCAAGGCCAGAAAGGGACCTCCATCACGGGGTCCGGGCGGCCAGCGACGGCATACTTTCAGACCAGGCAAACGAGACGGAATACGAGGTGAGGCGCGTCAGATACGCCAAGCACTACAAGAAGGGCGCGAACAACGGCACGCCGCCGACCTTGCGCGTCGAGTACCAGATAGGATTCAATGACTTTGTTTCTGAATGGGTATGCATTGAGCACACGGGGTATGCGGGACGCAAGGCCGAAGCATGGTGGGGGGCGAGGACGGACGGGCACGATCTGCCTTTTTCCGTTGACGAGGCAATCTGGCTTGCGGAAAACGGCTACATCAAGGAGCCGTCGAGGATAAAGGTGAGGAAGACGCCTGGGGACAAGTGGCCTAGGATCATCGACGCGACGCTTGAGGAGCCACGGAACAAAGAGGACTACGACATTGCGGAGGAATGGTATGCGACGCAGATGGACGCGACGCCGTTTGACGATGCGTCCAATGATTCGGAGATTCCATTTTGACAATACAAGGAGAGCAAAAAAAAATGGCAAGGAAAAACGAGACAAATGGAAATGCAAAGGAAGGGGGGACAAGGCGGAACGCCTATCTGGAGCTGATAAGACTGGGGATAGAGGCGGGAATCATCGTCGATTCAGGTCTTGAGGCAGACACGAAGGCCATCACGAAGACCCTTTACGCGATATTGGCCAAGGAGAAGAACGGCGAGGAAAGCATAAATCTTCAGGACTTCTGCCGTGTCTTCATCGGCGTTCAGAGCGGATACCTGGAGGAGAGTGACTGGCTTAATTCATACGAAATGGGCTTTCTTGCGGGCGTCCTGACAAAAGGTGAATGGGAGTTCATAGAAGACGGGGAAATACCGTGGGATTTGTGGGATAAGGTCTGGAAGCGGGGCGAAGAGGAGAAAAGGCAATGCTAGTTTTCGACCAGCGTCACGCGACGGAGGCATTGCAGGCCGTTTTCAGGCCTGGAGACGTTTTTGAAATACGGGCACTAGACGCAACGACTATAGGATATAGCCGACCGCACACGGTAAGCGGCTATTTTGACTATAGTCATATTGCAATGGCTATTGGCACGATAGCAAAACAACTTACATCGGCGCGCGGGATATACTACACGCCTAACCCCGTTTCACAGGCACTATTGGCCAGGGCCGCGAACAGGCTAAGGGACATGGGGGCGCGGGAACCGTCAACGGCGGACAAGGACATATTGAAACGGCGATGGTTGCTTATCGACTGCGATGCAGTCAGGCCGAGCGGTATATCATCCAGCGACGAGGAACACGCCGCAGCACGTGAAAAGGCGGATGAAATCCGCGACGGACTGGCGTCGATGGGATTTCCAGAGCCGATAGAGATAGACAGCGGCAACGGGGCGCAGCTCATGTATAGCGTCGATTTGCCAGGCGACGACGGCGGTATCTGTGAGAAGATATTAGCAAAATTGCAGTCATGCAACACTTCCCAGGTTGACATCGACAGGAGCGTCTTCAACCCAAGCCGAATCTGGCGGTTGCCTGGCAGCATGAACTGCAAGGGCGACAGCATACCAGAAAGACCACACAGACAGGCGCGAATTCTAGCAATGCCAGCGGAATTGAGGCAGGTGCCGTTGGAGCTGCTGAAGCAACTGGCGGGCATCGAGGAGCCCAGGCCAGCCGATTTGACGGAATACCAGGACAGGCCGAAGGGCACGGGCGCAAAGCTGGGAGGCATCGACTTTACGGAAATCGGCGACGGTCCAGAGGAGGCCTTCGACCTGGATGAATGGATAGCGCGGCATTGCCCCGACGCCCAGGGGCCAGAGGAATGGAACGGCGGGCGAAAATGGGTGTTTCCAGTCTGTCCATTCAACCCTGACCATGCCAACAGGTCAGCGGTCATCACCGAGCAGGCAAACGGGGCGATTGGCTTCACATGCCACCATAACAGTTGCCAGGGGAACGACTGGAAAAAGCTGAGGAAACTGCTGGATCCAGACTACAGGGAGCGGCAGATGATACGGGAAGGCGGGGTGGCAACGCCCGTCCAGGCAGTCAGTTGCCAGCCGATGGAGGCGCAGGTTGCGGAAAACAGGGCAATGCCCGTCCTGGGGGACGTTGACGATGGCGTTTGCGAGGAACAGCCAGACACCGACGAAGAGGCTGATGAAGAGCCGAAACCCTGGCGCGAGGTCACGGACGATGACATAAAGACGGCGCTTGACGGGACGCTTTTGGGCGAGATGGCGGACCTTTACGCAAGCGTGACGAAACCGAGGCTGCCATTGCAGGCGGCTTTGCTGAAGGCCATTGTAACCGCTGGATGCGCCTTGAGCGGGCCAGGGGCGCCCGACAGCGGAAGAAAATCCATCTTGCCACCGATTGGGGCATTGAGGGCAAGGCTTCGGATCGACACGGCTGGCGGGCAAGTCTGCAACGTCTATGGGCTGCTTGCGGCGAACAGCGCGAGCGGGAAGGACATCGGCAACCTGCTTGACACGATAGCCAACGCGAAGCAATGGAGCCTGGGAACGGCTGGAAGCGCGGAGGGCATAGCGGAGGCGTTGAAGAACATGCCAAACGGCCTTGTCAGCATATCCGAGTTCAAGCCCTGGCTTGACGAGAAGCACTGGCAGTCGAAGGCCACCTCATTCCTGACGGAGGCATTCAGCAAGAGATTCTTCAGGCACAACTTTTCAAGCCGTGGCGGAAAGGGAGGCAGGAGCGAATGCGACTTCTGCTATCCAAACATAATCGCGAGCATACAGCCAGGCGTATTCGAGGAAGTCGCCAGGATGCAGGACATTTTCAGCGGATTCATGGGCCGTTTCATATTGGCCAGGATGCCGAAGTTCCTGGGAGATCCCGCGAAGGTTGACATTGGGGGCATACTGGGGCGGTTCGGGGAGCTGCTACAGGTGTTCGAGAGAAAGAAAGGGATTGTCGAGGTTCCAGAGGACTACGGCGCCGAGTTGTCGGAGATGTTCAGGAAGTATTCGCCAGAGAAGATGGACCCGTCCTGGCGCCGTCTTGTCAACGAGTACATGCCAAGATTCGCCGTGATGCTGTCCATGGGCTACGATGTGCGCACCCAGGGCGAGGCGGTCATTTTGCGGGACAAGGACTGGGATGGCGCAAGAAAGATGGTGCAGTGGTTTTTCACGCAGGCGGAGGACCTTTTATCGGCAGTGGAAGACGATACGATACAAGCGAGAAACCAGGAAAAGCTAATCAGGCGGTTTGTAAGGTTTGTTGCTAATGCCAAAGACAAGGCGGGGGTTACAATGCAATATTTGTCTAGAAATGCAAATCATACAGTTACGACCGCCGAGCAACGCTATAACATCATCCTGGACTGCATAGCAAGGGGAATGGTGAAGGCTGTTGTTGGCAATAAGAAAGTC
>JAFRLP010000493.1 GCA_017431185.1 Victivallales bacterium
AGGGGCACCCCAGGGGGGAGGCCCGGGGGGGGCAAAAAGGATTTTTTAGGGGGCTTTCCACCCCCTAGACCACGCGAAGGACTAGCAAATTCATACTTTGTTTACTCACTAAAAAAAGGAGCTGAAAATTAATGGCATTGTTCGACACAAACGAGTTTGATCCGAAGTTTTACGATGCGACCACTTCAATCGACAAAGAGGAAATGCGCTGGAGCGTCAAGGAAAACACGATGCGGGAGGCAATAGGCGACCTGGAGGAGGGGAAGCAGACGCATTTTGTCACTTGCGCCAGTTGGAGCATGTACGAACTGCTCAACTACGTTCTGAGGCACCACGGGCTGAAGGGCAGCGACGTTGACATCTTCACATGGAACCTGGGGCTTTCTGCGGTCCACAGCTTCATAAAGCTGAAGGAGGATGGCTACATTCGCCGTTTTCGCGTGCTTTGCCATTCGACGATGCAGAGATTTGTGGCGGATGCCCTGGCGGTATTGGACCAATACGCAGACACGATTGTCTTGTATCCAAACCACGCGAAAGGGTTTCTAATCAACTGCAATGGCAAGCTGGTAACGTCGATTTCCAGTGCCAATTTCAACAACAACCCGCAGATTGAGGCGGGCGTCATCACGCTTGACAAGACGGTTTATCAGATGCACTACAAATGGCTTAACCTGCTCTACGAGAGGCGAGAGCTGCTTGCAAACCAGTTGATTGCACCAATCCAGGAGCGCACGGAGCCTGAAAGCGGTCCCGTCCTGTTCATTGTCAGGGGCCTGGCGGGAAGCGGTAAAAGCACGATGGCGCGAAGCATGGCGGATGAAGTGTACAGCAATGATGATTTCTTCATAAATTCAGAGGGGAAATACATTTACAACAAGGCTGGCATAAAGAACGCACGCGCCCAATGCTTCAACAACGTCAAGACGGCGATGGAAAATGGTGTGAGAAAGATTGCAGTTGCCAACACGTTTTCAGCGGAGCCCGACATAGCGGAATACCAGGAACTTGCGAGCAAATACGGCTACATTTGCCATGTTTGCACTGTCGAGAACCGCCACAACGGGCGCAACATCCACGGCGTTGAGGAAAAGGCGATTGAGGACATGAGGAAAAGATTCAGGGTGATGCTATGACGGAAGAGCAGATAGAGGTGTTCAGAAACTGCGGGGGCGCAGAGATGCCCCTGGAAGAAAGCTGCATGATAGCGGAATGCACGATGGAGGAGTTTGCGGAGTGCGAGGAGGCGCAGAACGCCTACAGGGCCGAGCAGCTAAAGACCAAGTTGAAGATAAGGCAGACGGTCATAAAGCTGGCAAAGGAGGGCGTTCCGAAGTGCATCCAGATTTACCACGAGAACTATGCGGCCGACGTTTTGCCGATTCCAGACGACGAAGACGATGAAGACGAGCAGGAAGATTGAGAAGTTTCTAAAAGGCACGGAAGCTGGAAAGAAAGCCAGAGAATATGCAAAGCATAGTTCATTGGTTGCAGAGCGCGTCAGAAAGCAATCGATGGCGGGACGTGACATTGGCGACCTTCCAGAGGTAAAGAATCCAGCCAGAAAGGCGCGATGCAAGGAGAGTTTGCAGGCGTTCATCGAAGAGTACATCAGGGACGAAAACAAGTTCAACCTTCCCTGGAGTAGTCAGCATATAGAGGTTATGCGAATCATAGAAAAGGTAATCCGCAGGGGAGACAAGTTTGCATTGGCGATGCCACGCGGAAGCGGCAAAACAAGTATCTTGGAAAAAGCCATGCTCTGGGGTGCCTTGTACGGCTGGCGAAAGTTTCTAGTGATTATCGCTGAATCGTCAGACGCGGCATACAGCATCATGTCAACAATTAAAGAAGAAATCGAAACAAACGAGCGATTACAAGAGGATTTTCCCGAGGTTTGCTATCCAGTCAAATGCCTGGCAAGGGTTGTCCAGAGATGCCAGGGGCAGCACATCCACGGCAAGCCGACGCGAATGCAGTGGAGCGCAGGCGACCGCATCAAGTTTCCAACGGTTGAGGGGAGCGTTTGCAGTGGCACCGAGCTTGCGAGCCTGGGAATCACGGGCCAGATACGAGGGTTGAAGACCAGCGAGGACCAGCGGCCAGACATGGTGCTGATCGATGACATACAGAGCGACGAGAGCGCGGCCAGCCCCGACCAGTGCAAGAAGAGGCTTGACATAATCCGAGGGACCATTCTGGGGCTTGCGGGAGTGGGGAAGATCATAGCGGCGTTCCTAACATGCACCGTCATAAAGAAGGATGATGTTGCGGACACGCTTTTGAATCCCGAAATATCCCCAGAATGGCATGGAAAGAGATATGCACTACTTCCAAAGATGCCGACGAACAGGGAGATTTGGAATCAATATGCCGAAATCTGGAAGACGGGGCATAGGGAAGAACGTGGGAATGCGCCTGCAAACGCGTTCTATCTGGCGCACAGAGCCGAACTTGACGAAGGTGCCGAGGCGAGCTGGGAGGCCAGGTACAATCCAGACGAAATTTCGGCCATCCAGCACGGCATGAATCTGTATATCAGCAATCCAGAGGCATTTGCGGCAGAATACCAGAACAGGCCGCTTGAAGAGGAATTGGGAGACAAGGAAAGCATAAGGCCCGAGCAGGTTCTTGCTAGGATCAGCGGCGTGGAGCGCTTCAAGGTGCCCTTCGAGTGCGACCGTTTGACCGCCTTCATCGACGTGCAGCAGGACATGCTTTTCTACACAGTCATGGCTTTTGCCCAGGACTGGACGGCGCACGTCATCGACTACGGCGCCTATCCAGATCCAAAGAAGCACTATTTCACCTTGAGGGACGCGGGGGTTTCGTATGTCGGCAAGGAAGGCTTCGACGCCAGCTTGCAGGAGGCGTTGGGAACCTTGACAACGCAGATACTGGGACGGAGCTACCAAAGGGAGGACGGGCTTGAGCTGGCGGTTGACCGTTGCCTGGTTGACAGCGGATGGGGCAAATCCACCATCGGAATCTACAACTTTTGTGCCAGGAGCGATTTCAGGCGCGTTTTGCTGGCCAGCAAGGGTGTCGGCATAACTGCCGACAAGAAGCCATATAACGAATACCAGCGAGGCAGGGGCGACACAATCGGCGACTTCTGGATGATTGCCAGCAACCGCAGAAAACGGGTTGCAAGGGTGATAGAATACGACACCAACTTTGTCAAGTCGCTTTGGAGGAGCCGACTTTTGACGCCGCAGGGCATGGGCGGGAACTTCTATGTATTCGGTGAGCAGGGGAAGAAGGAGCCGCACAGGATGTTTGCGGAACAGCTAAGCGCGGAATACAGCACGCCGACGGCGGGCAGGAGCCGAAGGGTGGATGTATGGAAGGCATACCCAAACAGGGACAACCACTTTCTTGATTGTGTTGTTGGCTGCTACGTTGCGGCCAGCGAAAGGGGCTTGAGGATGGAGGACATCGGAAGAAAAAGCGGATCCGATGGAACGGAGGAGGCAGCTCCATTGCCTGACAGGCCAGGCAGGCGCTTTTCAATTCCGCCTGAATTCCTGGTGAAAAAATGACATTTTTCAAGGAAACGGGATTTTTTTTATCTATATTTCTTTGATAGACGCACGAAAACGACGAAAAAGAGGAGCAGAAGGCGATGGCAGAAAACACGAGTAATGAGATTGAGCGTATCGTTTTGGAGCGCATGAGTTCACCACGTCAATACGAATTGGACGGAGAGCAGATAACAAACGACACAGCCAAGGAACTGGCACAGTTGATAGCACTATACAAGAGCGTCAAGAGCGAGAAGCACAACACCTCCTTGAGAATCAGTGTTTGCAGGGGCAACGGGACTGTATAATGGGTTTTCTACGGGACATATACCGCAGGGTCACGGGCCGCAGGACTAAAGCCAGGTACGACGCGGCGCAGACCACGAGCAGGAACGCCGAACACTGGAAATGGGCGGACAGCTTCAACGCGGACCAGAGCAACAGCCCCGAAGTGAGGGAACGCCTTAGAAATCGTGCGCGCTACGAAGTCGCCAACAACCCCTGGCTTAGCGGGCTTATCTTCCAGGTTGCCAGCGACCTTATCGGCGTGATGCCGAGGTTGCAGATCAATTCGGTAGATGAGAAGTTTTCAGGCAGGATAGAGGCCGATTTCCGCGATTGGGCGGAGGCCGTCAACTTAGGGGAGCTGCTTAGAGTGGCGTATATAACCAAGATGCGGGACGGGGAGGCCTTCATACAGCTCACCACCTGCAAGGACCTTGCCAGCCCGATTAAGCTGTTCCCAATGCTGATTGACGCTGAAAGGGTGAAGTCTCCACGGGACGACACCGACACGGACGACGACCAGCAGGCGGACGGCGTTTACTTCGACAGATTCGGGCGCCCAGTCGCCTACTCCATTTCCAAAGTCCATCCAGCGGTAAACGGCACAGGCGAATGCACGAAGGTCAAGGCGGCCTATGTCATCCATCTATACAGGCAGGAACGGCCAGAGCAGCACAGGGGAATACCAGAGATTACAAGCGCTTTGCCGTCAATCGCCATTTTGCGTGCCTACACGAAGGCGATGCTTGAGAAAATGGAGAATAGCGCGAGCGTGGCTGGCGTGCTGAAGCCGACCAGCATGGATCTGGAGCCTGACGAACTGACGAACGCGCCGTTCACGGAATTCAACCTGCCAAGTCGAAGCTGGGTGACATTGCCACTGGGCTATGATATGCAACAGTATCAATTGAACAACCCGACCGACAGCCAGCAGAGTTTTGCACTACAGACGAAAATCGAATGTGCCAGGTGCCTTCTTGGGACCAGGAACATCGTTACAGGCGACAGCACTTCCTACACATACGCCAGCGCACGGGTTGACGCGCAGAATTATGACAGGAGCCAGAGGGTTGAAAGGGGGAAGATAGAGCATGACTGCCTGAATCGCCTTTTTTCGGCATGGTGGACGGAATACGCGCCAGGAAAGTCAGAGCCCGAGCACAGCTGGTATTTCAACGGCAGGCCGCCCATCGACCCCGCGAAGGACGCGAATTGCGAGAAGCGGCTTTTGACCAACGGGACCCTTACATTGGCCGACGCCTGTGCACAGCAGGGGAAGGACTGGCAGCAGGTCACAAGGCAGCGTTTTGCGGAGGCCGCCTTCATACGGAAACTTGAAAAGGAATACGGCATAAGGCTTGACGAAATCGACAGCTTTACGGAGGGCGAGGCGAAGCGGCCAAGCCAGGGCGAAGCGGAAGAAGACGAAGCCAGGACGGAGAACACGGAAAATGAGTGAGGAAAGCGACAAGGTACCGCAGCTGTTGCAGTTTGCGGAAGGCGGCGAGCCGATTGAGGACATCGCGAAGGTCAAGGGCGTTGCGTACAGCGGAGGCGAAATCGCCCAGCCGTGGAGCGACTACAAGGTTGTAGTCGATTTGGACGGCATGGAAATCGCGGCCCAGGTGCCCATTATGTACAACCACCAGTACGAGCCAGGCTACAGGCTGGGGGAGGCGTCCATCAGGAAAACCGCCAAAGGGCTGGAATTCACGGGCGAGATCGACACCACCACTGGCATGGGGAAGGCCCTGGTTGAGGCTGGGAAAAAGTGGAAATGGCAGGTCTCAATAGGCGCCGAGAACCATGAGACAGACCTGGAAAGGCAGCCAGACGGCGCGACGGTAAACGGCGCGACGGTTGCCACGCCCGTTTACATCGTGCGAAAGTCGAAGCTGAGGGAAATATCGCTGGTTGCAATCGGAGCCGACGACAGGACGCACATGGAGATCATTGCAGGTTTTATGCATAGTTCAGAAAATAAAACGGCGAATCTGAAAGCGGAGGAGCCAAAAACAGAGGAGACAAACAAAATGGCAGACAAAAAGACACCCGAAAACAAGGTTGAAAATGTGGACCCAGCCCCCGACATCACCGCCAGGCTTGAGGAAATGGGCAACACCATCGCCGCATTGAACGCCAAGCTGGAGAAGCTGGAGAAGCAGGAGGCCGTCAGGAACGAGCGCCCTGCTCCCCAGGTCATTGTCAACCATGACGACGACACCAGGGCTGGCGACATCATCACCGCAGCCCTCGAAATGGGTCTTGGCATCAAGGCCGACAGGGACACCCGAGCTAACGAAATCGCCGTCAAGCGCTACGGAGAGAACGGAATCGGCATCAGGCACGCAATTGTTGCAGCCGCCAGAATGGCGGGCTGGAACGGCGAGTACATCACCGCTGGCAATCTGGCAGAGGCCATCAGCTATGTCAAGGCTGGCTTTGCCAATATTTCCATTCCAGGCATCCTGGGGAACGCGGCAAACAAGCGCATCGCAGCAGGTTTTACATACGTTGAGCAGGCCTGGCGCAAGATTGCGGAAATTGCCAACGTAAACGACCTCAAGGCTTTTTCCACCTACCGTCTGACCGCCAGTGGCGATTTTGCGAAAATCCCCGCAGGCGGCAGCCTGCCTGAAGGCGAGCTCAGCGAGCAGAGCTATGAGAACAAGGCGGAAACCTACGGAATGATCATCAGCATCGATCGTACCACCATCTTGAACGACGACATGAACGGCATCCAGAAAAACCTCTTCCAGCTTGGGCGCAAGGCAGGTATCGCCCTGAACAAGGTTTTCTGGACAGCGTTCTTGAACAACTCCAGTTTCTTCAGCGCGGGCAACGGCAACATCCGCACCAGCGCGGGAGAGCTGAACGTCGCCAACCTGGGAAGCGCCGTCGCTGCCTTCAAGACGCGCAAGATCAACGGCGAGCTGGTTGGAGGCACGCCCTCCATCCTGCTTGTCCCGACAAGCCTGGAAGTCACCGCCGACAAGCTCTACAACGATACCGAGATCATGACCACGGCCAGCAGCAAGACCATCACCACGGGCAACCCCTTCAGGGGCAAGTTCAAGCCAGTTGCCAGCGCATATCTTGAGGACAGCGCCATTAGCGGCTACAGCGCGGACGACTACTACCTGCTTGACGACCCGATGGCTGTTCCTGCAATGCAGGTGGCATTCCTTGACGGCAGGCAAGCACCTATCGTCGAGAGCAGCGACGCAGCGTTTGACACGCTTGGCATCCGCTATCGTGCCTATCTCGACTTCGGCTGCACACTGGCGGACACCGCCTGCGGCATCAAGTGCGACAAGGAGTAGTATTGACGGACAAAGGGGATGGCGGGCGCATGGCCCGCATCCCCAACGATTGAAAGACACCATCATCAAATAGGAGACAAGTAAAAATGGCACACTACGTCGGAAACGCGGAAACAATCACAGTGACCGCCGCGAAGAACCTTGAAGCGGGCGAGCCCGTCAAGGTTGCGGACAACTTCTACGGCATCCCCCATTGCCCAGCCGTCAGCGGCGGCCTGGTTGCATTGCAGGTTGAAGGCGTCTATGAGTTTGTTGCTGGTGCAAACGTATCTGCTGGGGCGACCGTCTATGTCACATCTTCAGGAACGGTCAACGTCACCAGCGCGGCGGGCACGGCAATCGGCAAGAACCTTGTGGCAGTCACCAGCGGCGGCATCGCGAAAGTGCTGCTGAATCGCTAGAAGGGAGAACAGTGGGCATGGGGCTTTTCGACAGAGGCAGGGCGCAGCTCAGACGGGACAGGTACTATGACAGCATAGCCGCCTATTCCCGCAATAGGGTTGTATTGCAAAGTGCCCTGCCCTGCAAAGTCGCCAGGACCCACGCCAGCGCGACGGAGGCCCGCTTCGGTTGGGAGACAATGGCTGTCCACAGCCATCGTTTCGACTTCATTGTTGACGCGGCGACGCTGGGGACAGTTCCTGAAGTCGGAGACGTGCTGGAATGGAACGGCAAGGCTTTTGCAGTTGTCGAGCCAGTCGGCGAGACATGCTGGCAGTACCACGACAGGCTTTGCACCGTTTACAGGATACACGCTGAAATCTGCGTAAGGGAAACGGAGCCAGTGACGGCAGGTAGCACGGAGGTGCAGAATGGGCAGGCTGTTTGAGATTGCGTCAGAATTGGCCACGCAATGCGCGGAATACGCGGACAATGTGGCGGTTAAGCTGGCGCCCGACTACCAGCTGGGGGAACATGAGTTTGCAAGTCAAATCTATGTTGTTCCGACGGATGCGGACAAGGCGATAGAGTCACGGGCTGGCGCAAAGCGGCTTTACACCTACGAAGTCGGTTTGCTTAAATGGTGTAGGGATGAAAACGCGCTGAAGAGCGAAGTCGAAAACCTTGACGAGCTGGCGGAATATCTGCTGGGGATGCAATTTACTGATGCATTTGTCGGCAGGGTTGAAACCAAGGCACTGTATTCAGTCGAGGCATACTCGAAGCGCAAGCAGTACGTTGGAGTTCTTGAAGTGCAGATCGAAGACCTGGAATGAAACTAAAGTGGTACATATCCGAGCTGATGGATAAGGTCAGGGAAGCCAACAAGGACTGGCTTTACAAGGCTGGCGCCTATGTTCGGAAGACCGCCAGGAACTCCATCAAGAAGGGGAAGACCACTAAGCGAACCATTTTCAACAGTTTTGGCGTAGCCCAGACGATAGTTGAGAATGGTTCGTCAAGACCAGGTGAACCGCCAAGGGACTTCAACGGCTGGCGCAGGACGTTCCATTTCGACGTTGACAACATCGCCGAAAATGTCGCAATCGGCCCGATAGCGGGAAAGCACGGAATACCGCCGCTCCACGAATACGGAGGGACTGGAACAGTGAAATGGCGGGAGATCGACAGAAAGGGCAACTGGCACACCTTCAGGCGGTCCAGGAGCTATCCACCGAGGCCCACTATGCAGCCAGCCCTTGAGAAGAGCAAAACGACCGTTTCAAAGTTTTGGACAAATGCAATAAAATAGGAGACTAAGAGACAATGGCAAAGAAAATCGGATATGCTGGCAAGCTCTATGGCGGCACTGCTGGCACCACCGCAAGCACGGAAATCACCCACGCCAAGAACGTGAAGGTTTCTGTTTCAATGGACACGGTGGATGCCACCGACAGAAGCAACAACGGCTGGAAGGACAACTTGACGGCACTCAAGGACGCGTCCTTGAGCTTCACGCTTGTCTATGACAGCACGGACACGAACTACGCTGCCATCAGGGCGGCGGCGATTGCGGGCACACCCTATGCATTCAAGCCTGACAACGGCAATGGAAGCGGGCTGGATGCGGACTGGGTTATTACCAAGTTTGACGAGAACCAGGACATCGGCGAGGCAATCAGCGCGGACGTGGAGGCCGTGCCCTACTGCGGAAACCGTAACCCGACATGGACGTCAGACACCACGAGCAACAGCAACAGCACGCCAGCTTAATGGCTGGCAAGCAGGGCATTGATGCAGACGGGCGAAGTGCCCTGTTTCTTCGGAGACAGGGCATTTTCGACGGCGAAGGAGCTGATTTCAAATGAAAATATGGCATGACACGGCTGGAAGGTCATGGGCGACCAGCATAAATGTTGGCACCATCAAGCGCGTCAAGGAACTGACGGGCAGAAACCTGTGAGACCTGGCGGGAGGCGAGCTGGCGGCAGAGGTCATGGGCGACCCATGCCTGCTGTGTGACATTCTCTATGCAATCCACCAGCCCGAGGCCGGAAAACTGGGGATAACCGACACCCAGTTTGGAGAGGCGCTGGCGGGCGACAGCATCGAGGAAGCCACGGACGCATTGATGAACGAGCTGATTGATTTTTTCCCGAATCGCCAGCGTCGGGAACTGCTGACACAGGCGATGAAACAGGCGAAGTTGGAGGAAGCCAGGGCGATAGAGAAGGCAAAAGGCGAACTGGTGAGGACTGCTTCAACGACTGTCTGAGGCTTGCGGCGCTGGCTTGCGTGGAGCCGTGGAGCTTCACGATGAGGGAATTGAACACGATGGCGGAGGCAAGGCAGGAGGCCGATTGGGAGCGGGCCAGCTGGATAATGCACACCATAGCCAACTTTTCATTTGGCAACGAGGAGCATTGGACCCCCGACGACTTCAACCCGATTAGGATTGCAGAGAAGCAGGCAAAGGAAAGGCACTTGAGTCTTGACGAGGTTTTCAATCCGCTGATTGAGAGCGGCAGCATAGAGGTTAGACGAAATGGCTAGAGGCGTAAAAGCTGGGCAAGCGTATGTTGAGTTATTCAGCGACAATTCAAAGCTGATGCAGGGATTGTCGAAAGCCCAGTCTATGCTTAACAGATGGGGCAGCAAGATTGCAAAGCTGGGGGCCAGGATCACGGGAGCCGTTTCATTGGGTGCGATGCCAGCCCTTGTCAGCACGAAGGTATTTGCCGACTTTGACGATGCAATGAGGACTGTCAAGGCCGTGACGGGAGCGACCAAGGAGCAATTTGAAGAGTTGACGGCGACAGCAGAGAAGCTAGGACGCGAAACGTCCTTTAGTGCGAAACAGGTAGCGGAGGGAATGGCGGCACTTGGAAGAATGGGATTCAAGCCCGACCAGATAGAGGCCGCCATACCCGCCGTGATGGATTTGAGCAAGGCCACGGGCACCGACCTTGCGACCGCAGCAGAGATTGCGGCCAACAACATGAATGTTTTCGGCATGAGCGCAAGTGAAATGACCAGCGTTGCGGACATTTTGACAGCTACGGCGAACGGGAGCGCACAGACACTGGGAGATTTGGGGGAGGCATTGAAGATGGCCGCGCCCCAGGGCGCGGCGGCTGGCGAGAACATCAAGACCGTTGCGGCATCATTGGGCATTTTGGCGAACATGGGTATAAAAGGGAGCCTTGCTGGGAACGCATTGAAAAAGGCATATAGCCAATTTGCAAAGACCAAAGTGCAAGACAAGCTGGCGGAAGTCGGCATTAGGACCACCACCGACACGGGGGAGCTTAGATCGATGCCCGACATCATGGCGGAAATCGGCGAGGCGATGGCGAGGATGCCAAGTGCCAAGAAACTGGCATTTGCGGAAGAAATCTTTGACATGCGCGGAGCCCTGGCGGGCCTGAACCTGGGGGCGAAGACGGAGGAGCTGAGGAAATTCCTTGAAATGCTTGACAATTCCAGTGGCACGGCGCAGAGGCAGAGCCTTGAAAATGATGCAGGAGTGGGAGGCACCTTCAGGCGGATGGCGAGCGCGGCGGAGGGGATGGCCATAACCTTCGGCAGGATAATCGGAGATGCTTTGCAGCCGTATCTTGAGGGAATGGCGAAAATGCTGTCTTCGCTTGCGGAATGGTTGAAAAGGCACAAGCAGGCCATATTGACGGCCACGAAGTTTGTCCTGGGAATTGGCGCCGCTGGCGTGGCGTTGCTGGCATTCGGAAAGGCTTTGCAGCTTGCGTCATTGGCCATTGGCGTTCTGCACGGTGTATTGGCTGGAGTTGGAGCCGTGTTTGGCTTCCTTCGAACCGTCGTTATCGCCACGGCTGGCGCAATCAAGTTCCTTCAGGGAATCAGCATCACATTCGCTGGCGTGGCAGGCGCGATCCAGATGGCCGTCCACGGGATAACAGGCGCGTTTATCGCATTGAAGACAGTTCTTATGGCACTGGTTGCAGCGAACCCTGCAACGATACTGCTGGCGGGGCTTGTCGCATTGGGAGCCTACGCATTATGGGCGAGCGACCTTTTCACGGGACTGGGGGACGCAGTGGCCAACGCCTTCGGAGGCGGCTGGGATGCGATGAAAGAGACGTTCCAGGCATTGAAGACAACATTCTCCGCTGGCGACATGGCGGCGAGCTGGCAGGTTGCGTTGGCTGGCGTCAAGCTGGCGTTTGCTCAGTTCATGCAGGGATTTGCACCCTACTGGGACAAGTTCTGCTTCATTATCAGCGAAACATGGGAGCAGATGGGGGATTCCATTTTGAAAATCTGGAATTGGGTAAAAGGATCTGTTTTATCCGTGTTCTATTCCATGATGGCGAGTGCGACAAAGGCGATAGGGACGGTAATCGGAAGCGCCAAGAAGGCCTGGAATTGGATGAAGGCTATAACGCCAGGCAGTGGCTACACGACGGAAGACGCTGAAAGGGACAACGCAAAAAACGACGACGAGGTTGAGGCCAAAGCGGACGTTTACGAAGAAAAAAGCAATGCGGCCCTGCGTTCAATCTTTGAGAACAATCGATACATAGACCAGATGGCGCAACAGCGCACGATGAACGACAGCCGCAACTATTGGGACCAGATGGCGAAGGATGCCAGGGACGCGATGCAGACGGCAGTCAAGGCGGCAACGGAAAAGGCCGAGGAGGAACGGAAGAAGCAGGAAGCCACAACCCTGCAAGTGAAGCCGCCGAAGCCAAAACAGATGCCGAAGATGCCCGCCAAGCTAAGCGGTTTGGAAAGTTTGAACAGAGCTGGAGGCAGCTTCAACGCCAGGAGCTTTGCTGGCGGCGGCAATGTGGACTGGGGGCTAATCAAGAGCATCAAGGAAGGTGTTAAAAAAATTGAAAAGAACACGGAAACCGACAAGGAAGACGAGGTTTTTGCATAATGGCAACGGAGAATTACACAGTTACACAGCTATACGAAAACGCGGATGTGGAGTACAGCCCGAGCCTTGGCAGGCACACCAGCGGTAAGCTGAAATTCAAGGTTGCTGGCGCGGACAGCGAGGAGCAGGCCCTTCTGTACGCGACGGAGAAGATCCCGAAGGCGTACCTTCGGATGGATCTGCGGCGGCTCAACGTCGAGAGCCGCCTGACATCCAATGTGTGGGTAGTCGGGGCAAGCTATGAATACAGGACGAACCGCATTAGCATAAGCACGAACAATTTGCCAGAAGAAGTCATACGCTATACGCTATCGACCACGACGGCCACGGTCAAGTTTTCAAGGAAGACGCAAGGCAAATATGCGAATAGTGGCGTTCCAACGCCTATACCCGACTACAACGGGGCTATCAATGTGCAGGATGGAAGGCCCCAGGGATGCGAAATCAAGATTCCCGTATTGGGGATGCAGATTACGCACTACTGGAAAAAATCGACTTTCACCACGAATCTTAGAAACTCCATACTGTTGCACGGATCATACATCAACAGCAGCGAGTTCAGAGGTTTTCCAGAAAGGACCCTGCTTTTCACTGGCGCCGATATTCAAGAAGTTGACAACGGAGACAGGAAGCTGGTACAGGTTGATTTCCAATTTGAGATTAGCAACAACGAAAACGACGTGGAGGTTGAAGGCTGGCACGGCGGCCCGATACAGAAAGCGGGCTGGGACTACCTTTGGATTGACTACAGGGAGATTATAGCTGGGAGGGGAACGACCACATATCCTGCATACGCCTATACGGAAAGGGTTTACCCTGCCTGTGATTTTTCCACGCGCCTGGGGCTAAGCAACCATTAGAGGAGGGACATGGATGATTGGCAAGGTAAACACAGGCGACAGGTTGCGGATCAAGGCGGATGAGTGGAACGAAATAGCGAACCATGTTAACGCTGGAAACACCGCCCGCGACGCCGATTTTCGCCACGACAGCGGCGAAGTCGTCATCTACAATCCAGAACGTGATTTTCTTCTGAGAAAGGGGATGGTGGGGTTCATTGCTGGCGCACCGACGGGGGATTTGAGACAAAGACCCTGCTTGTCTGTCAGGCGGACAGGCCAGCAAACCGAATACATCAACAACAACAGACAGGTTGCAGTAATAGCGCAAGAGGACATAGCAGGTCAGTTTTGCGGCAAGGGGAGAATTAGCGGCTATTCATACGCGCTTTTTCAGAATGTCAGGCGAGGCGAGGAATACGCGGAGGTAAACCAGGACGGCTTTTTTAATTCAGCCAGTACAGGAAACATCAAGATAATCTACATCACCCCGAACACCATAGAGCTTGACGGAAAGACGCTGTATGAGGGATTTGTCAGCTTTGGAAGCGGCAGCGGCGGGCAGGCTGGGCAGTTTGACAGCATCGCCTACAAGGACGGCGACCAATGGAAGGTCAGGATATATGACAGTAGAAACACAAGCTACACAATGGCTGGCAGCGTCTATGTCAACGGAGGCGGCAGAGATTATGGCGTGGCCTGCCAGGAGTTCAACATAAGCGACAAGTGCATAATTTACATTGAAGTTTGGTATGAGAACAGCGATTACAGAGCGACCTTGAAGCAGGCAAGCGGAGACATCGTGCATGAGGACGGCAAGTGGAAGACCGTCATTTGCAATGTGACGAAGAACAGCATTGGAGATGGGTATAGCTGCAGGAATCCACGGGGACTTGGGGCAGTGCAGGTAACGGGGGTGTGGGCATGACTTTATGGCAGGACTACCATTTGGAGAACCCACGGCTGGAAGCAGTGCGCTTGCCTTATCTCGGCTATCATCTTGCGATGATTGAACGGTGGTTTGTTTCTGGCGAAGTCGCGGGAAACAACAACTACACCGACGCTCACCACTATAAGGATCTGATCGGGAAACTTGACTGGCTGCACGAACACCAGAATGACATGATGCCTATTTTCCATCGACAGGGGGGACGCTATACTGACAGGCTTGACCTTCCAAGGAGCCTTGAGAGATACAACGAGTTGCAGCGTTCATCGCCAATGGACGACAATGATCTGTTTGAAAACATCGTCCCGTATTTCTGGAACGGTGAAACATCCGCATCGGATGCAGACGACTTGAGAACATGGGGTCAGAACCATAACGTAACGGAAGAATGGCTGGAGGGGCAGTTGGGAGAAAATATAATTCTAGAAAGCAATCTGCCTAAGCTTTCAGCAAGATACAATGCGCGGTGGCTGGAACAGCGCACGCGCATTATGAAACTGCTGAAATGGGGGCCATGCCCGTTTAAAATCGTTTATTCGTATGTTGACAGGGAATACAAGGCTGGAATCGACTACAATCAGCAAACCGTGACGGTTGATGAAATACTGCAGATGGTAAGGGAGACTTGCCTTTACTGCGATGAAGCGCAGGAGATGGAAGCGAATTGCTATAAAAGCTATGCATACACAGGGGATTCCATGTGGTATGTTGTTGAAATGCCACCAGTTAGGATAGTGATATCACGAGGAAGCAACATCAATGTGTATGTCCGCAAGGTTAAGCGCATAGAGACGATGTTGCCCATAAACGCTGGAGATACACCAACATTATTAACTTTTTTCACGATAAAAGGGGAGACGGGTGGCAGAGCAGACGATTACTATGCTGGCACATTTGAGGAGAATAAACGCTATTTTCTAAATAGTAAGACAATGATGGAAAACATGTTTGCAGGGTATGTGCCACCACCAGGAGACATATCATACATGAGCGGAAGAAGTTCCAATACAGGCTATATTTACGGAGCTGATTTCCGCGACATGTGGTGCTATGCAGATTATACCAAAAGCATTTTCAAGTTCAAAGAGGAAATAACGCAAGATGAAGATTGAAACCTACATTAGGGCAGTTGGAACGCAGGGGACATTAGTGGATGCCACGAACCTGCCAGCCGCAGTGAATCCCCCGACCGCCGCGCTTGGAATGAGCGCGGAGATGAGGCTGCACTTCTTCAATGGCGATGCGTCGGAGCAGATGACAGCCGAGGACTTCGAGGCCATCAGCGCGTGGCGTTTGTCGGTGGACGACGACTACAACCAGTCCACCGACCCTGTATTGAGGTACACCAGCGGAATCACAGTCGGCGATGACGGCACCGTCGAGATCAGCATCCCGAACGTGTCGAGCCAGAAGCTCGTCACGGGGCTCGGAACGAGGGCGAGCGGCTCGTACATCGCCGAGCTGACTGGCTACGCGGCAGGCGAGACCGTGCCCGTCTTCGTGGTGCAGTTCCCATTCAACGTGCTGAACCGCATCGACCTGGAGGGCGGGAGCGAGAGCGTGCCAGTCGAAGGCAACTACTACACGAACAGCCAGGTGGAGGCACTTTTGGCCAGCGCGTACGAGTTCAGCTTCTCGGCGGACGGCGAGAGCTGGCACTCCACGCAGGGGGTGAACGATATCTAC
The DNA here is from genome assembly GCA_017431185.1 of Victivallales bacterium. The sequence continues at coordinate 15,909 of JAFRLP010000493.1, forward strand.
TCCCGCGTCAGGAACAGCGCCGTTGCCGGCGCCCAGTGGTCCGAGCCGATGATCATTCCGCGCGGCAGAGACGGACTGGACGGGCTCGATGGCCAAGATGGCCAAGATGGTCAAGATGGGCAGGACGGCGATGACGGCGAGACGCCGAACATCGAGGTCGGGACCGTTTCCACACTCGAGCCAGGCTCGCAGGCCACCGCAGAGATCACCGGTACGACGCCCAACCTGGTTCTTAACCTCGGCCTTCCTAGCGGCTCGGACGGCACCAGCTGCCACACCTATGTCGCCTTCGCGACGAGCAATAATGGCTCTGGCTTCAGCCTGGCGCCGTCGCCAAGCAGGCCGTACCGCGCTGAGATCGTCAGCGACACCGTTATCGAGACGCCGACCGCGTCGGACTTCGCTAACGCGACATGGGAGCTGTACAAGGACCAGGTGCTTCACGACATCGAGGCGCCGACGGTGACCGACGCGGCGAACAGCCACAATGTGTCGGTCTTGCCAGGCGGCGTCTATTCGCTCAGCGCGAACGACACCGTCCTTCCGTACAAGCTCACGCCAAGCGGGCTTGCGCTAAACAAGTCGGGAATGGCTGAGATGTGGCTCACGCTTGCGGCTGGGGCATCTGTCGAGCTTGATTCGGTGCTGTCGTACTACGATGCGCAGATTCAGGGGAGCTGCCACATCGTCGTGGAGTTCGTCGGTCTTGGTGGCACAGTCTATGTCCTGTAAGGAGGCAATATGGACATCCTCTACAAGAAATGCCTGTCGCTTGTCAAGCAAGTCCTAGTGAACAAGACGAAAGGAAGGGGGACCCTTCGCGTCGGCGTCAGCGGAATAATGTTCTACGAGCCGCTGTCCGTGGAGTACACCGACAAGGATGGTGGCTCGTTTTCCATGACGTTGAATTATATCAAGTCTTTCACTAATGGCGGCTGGGGGTACCACTATCCGGATCACGGGTTCTTCATCATTGTCATCAACGATAATTCAGGCAAGTTTCAATTCATAAATTGGACTAGTGAAGGCGACTGGTTTGGGACCATTCACCTCATCGCGACCGCGAAGGAGGAGACCGAGTATCCGTGGGACGCTGAATGGGAGTTCCAGGATGGCTACGGCGGAAGCCTTCAGGTCGCGTCCACTGCCGATTTGGCGCTATGGTCTATTGACAACGGCGAGCACTGGAACGAGAAGGATGCGGAGATTTCCCTGCTTGCTGGAACAAAGACTATCGTGTTCAAGCCGGTTGAAAACTACACGAAGCCAGCCGATAAGTCGGTGACCATCCTGGCGAACAACACCGCTTCGGTCACTGGCGTCTATTCGCCTCTTGAGTTCCCGTCAACGCTGAAGGTCGTGTATCCCGGAAGGGACAGCATATACCTTATGCTGGAGAGGGTGCCAGACCCGGCGACTGACGACGAGAACACCTTTGAGAACAACTACTGGAGAGCCGCGTCAAGCGTTTACGGCGGAAGCCAGCTTGAAATCCTCCGCATCACGGACGGCAACGACGACATGTACTGGGTCCTCTCTCCCGACAGGACGCTCGGGAACGCCTGGGCGTATGCTCCGACGGACGCGTTCAGCCTTCCGACCGAGGTCGCGTGGGTTCCCATTGGCGCACAGGGGACGGTTACAGTGGAGGTTGCCGAATGAGAACAAGCCTTAAAATGTCAGATGTCCTGAAAAAGGCCAATGCCGACAGCCAGGAGAAGCGCGTCCAGCGGATGCCGCAGGGCGGAAACGCGCTCATCACCTGCCACTATGGCGGGCGCAGCGACCTTCGCCGTGATGCAACGCTTCGTGCCGTCAAGGCGTGGGAATGGCAGTCATATTTGCCAGATGATGCGCTTTTCCTGGAGCTGGTTTGCCCTGGTCAAGAGCCTTGCTTCAGCCGTGCTGATTTCCCTGAATGGATACAATACATTCGGATTTGTGGCAAGAAGAGGAACGCCAATCTGTTTCAAAGGGAGGCACTCTGGAATCTCGGCGCAAAGTTGACGAACGCCGGCAAGCTGCTTTTCCTGGACGGCGACTGCGAGCCAGTGAATTGCAGGGACTACTTCAAGCAGGTCTTTGAGGCGTGCGCACCTGGAAAGTGTGTCCATGCTGCATGGCATATCATCCATGAAGGGCAGCCAGACAATTGCCATGATTTCTGGAGCATCATGGCAACTGATACCGAGGCGCAGGGCAAACCGACTTTCCCTGGCATGGTCTACGCCATCACACGCCAGGACTATGAGGCGATGGATGGGTTCAACC
>JAFRLP010000050.1 GCA_017431185.1 Victivallales bacterium
ATTTGCAGACGACCAAATTGAAATGGTCCTCTATTTTATCTTGGATCAACGGGCAGAGCAGCATCGGACGTGACACCAAATGGCAGCGATTGTTTTAGGTGGGACGGGATATTGGCATCAAGTTCGCTGATATTTATGCGGCTCACCTTTCCATCTACAAAGCCAACCCCCAACGTATCTCCGCATTGTCGCGTATGGCGCACACGACTCTCGCAAACAATCGGCACGCCTTGCAGGCGTTCGGCAAAAGGCGGCTTGCCCAGCAGAAAATTACACCCTTGTGTCCACATTTCATCGCTTATCTTCATCGTGCTGTCGCCAAGATAAATGTAGGATTCCTTTCCTTTTGCCTCTTCTGGACAGGAAAAAACGTCTTCTTTGGTTCGCAGAAATGGCGACACCGCATTTTTCCAGTCGCTCCGTGTGGGCAAATAGCCATCGTGAACGGATGCATATTGTCGTATTGCAATGACGATGGCTTCAATGTTTTCATGGCACTTTATGCGGTGATGCGCGGACCTCGCCTCCAGTATTGCCGATAACCATGCAGAATAGTAAAACAACCCTCCAATCAATCCCAAGACAATACCCGCCACCGCAAGGCTCTTCCCAGACAATTGTCCTGTTTCACGGTGAATGCAGACCAACGCGACTATGCCGAAGATGTAACCGAAAATGCTTAGACCAAATAGCCAGCCAGGCACGCTGGCAATCAGGGAGCCTATCGCCCACCAGGATGTCCTTGCTTTCGCACTGTCATTCTGCTTCGACGCAGTGCATTGTCTTTTGTAGAGGCGGCAACCGTAGACTATCGCCGCAACTATTAGAACAATGATGAGGAAAGCGTAAGTGTCCATCAAAAAATCCCTTGTGTTCCCTGCGCTGGCGCGTCCCAGAAGAAGATTTTGCGGAGGAGGGGCTTCATAAGCTGGTTTCTCACTGATACTATTTCAAGTGAATCTTTTGTTTTTGGCTATGTGGTCTATCAGGTCTTGTCTGCTCCGCCTTGCCCTCAGCTATCAATTCCTTGATGATGTTCTTAAGGGTTGTGGTGATCTGTGCATAACCAACGGACGTTGCTATTTCGGCTATGGACATATCCCCTTTTGATTTCAATGCCTTGATGACGAGTTTCTTTGTTTCTTCTGGACTTCTCCGTTTTCTGGCCTGGGATGGGTTGCTGATTTTGGTAGTTGACGGCTGCTCCTCTTTGGCCTTTTGAGGAATGAAATCGTCATGGACTGGCAAGTTTACAAGAAAATAACTTCTTTCCGCATCTGTTTCAAAAGTGGGAGGCCGTGAGCCGTTCTGGCGCATGGCCCGCAGGATGGCGGGAATCCCTGTATTTCTCCCTTCCACCAAGTCCAATTCCTTCAAAAAGTCGCCAATGCGACGGTTCCTGTTTTGCCGTGAAACAAGATGGCATTGCCGAAGATCCTCGTCTGAAATGGACAGGTCAGGACCAGGCAAACTGAGAATTTCCATTTTCTCAGGTGTCAACGTGACCGTAATCGGCTCCGGTATCTCGTATGATTTGTGGTACACGGCATTGGACAGTGCCTCCTCAACTGCCTTGAAGGGGATATTCCATGTGTGGATGGCTTCAGCCTGTCCATCGACCTTGGTGATCTGCATCTTCAGCATATAATTCTTGATGTAAGCCAGTGCGTCCCTAAGCTGTCTGTCCAGCGGACCGCGAAAATACTTCTCCACCATACGCTCCCCCGTCGGCTCTGGCTTGTCAACCACTTCAATCTGCGCATATCGAAAGAAGTTCTCCGGCGCGCCATTGAAAAACATAAGCCCGACGTTCAATGGTTTGCAGAACTCGGTCGTACCGCCCACAAGATGCATATCCTTGGCAACATCCAGCACAGGCTTTTTCAGCGCTTCTGAGTACAGTTCGCTTTTGACCGCGTGGAGAAACTCGCAAATCAATGATGTCTTCAAGTCCGTAATTTCGGCAAACTGATTCATCCTGTCGTCAAAGGGAATGCGGTGCGTCATCAAAACAAGCTCGCGTTCCTCTTTCGCATTTGCCCGAATCGTGCTGGCCATCTTGCGGATATAATAGGCCTTCTCCCAGTCCCGTGATTTGTCCGATGGGAAATGGACAGGGCATTTGTACGGACGATCCTCACCGCCTGGAATCCAAATGACTACAATGTCCTTTCTATCGTAAACAATCGATTCGACGGCTGGAAGATACCGAGGCTCAATCAGATTGCATTTGTTCAGGATATCCTTGTTGATTCTGTCAACATCCTCCTTCTGTAGTCCTTTTACGGGAAGAAGAGGACGACCGTTTCGCTCTTCGATTCCCAGTATGATATATCCTCCGCCGCAGTTGTCAATGTCATTGGCAAAGGCACATATGCTATGCAAAACGGCTTCTGGATTCCAGTCGGACTTGTATTCAATTCTTGTGGATTCCACCACACGTTGTTCTATGAGTTCCTTTATGTTGACTGGCAATGCCATAATCTGTTTCTCCTATTGGTGCCTCAATCCTAAACTTGGGTCTTGACTTGGGTCTTGACTTGGGTCTTGACTTGGGTCTTGACTTAGGTCTTAATATAGTCACTAATAACAAAAATGCACAAAGTCTCAGTAGCATTTTTCTCATAAAGCTTATATTTCGGGCTCCCAGTTCCCTTCTTCAGAAAGCACCATACTCGTTGGGACGATGTTAGGAAATCTTATTACTTCTTTCGATTGTTTTTATTGTCACTTGGGAAGCGGGTGGTATATCCAATTGTTCTTATTTTTGCCCGAAATTCGATTTGTAAAAGACCGCTTTTCGCATCTCATATCTCTAATTTGAGGTTTGAAACAATCTTTTCTCCCCCCTCAAAAACCTTCTCTGTTCTTCCGAGGAGAAGATTTTCATCGCCTTTCTCTTGACATCCATGCAACGCTATTCAAGAAAAAGTGGAGAAAATTAGACTTGAAGATTTCAGGCCATGTGTTAAATTATATGCGGAAGCCTTGCCGGCAAGGAGTGACCGCGCCAATGTCGACATGCATAATAGACTACAATCCAACAAGTTGCAAATCTTTTCCCTGGTTTTCACGGTTACTAGGGTAATCATCTAAACACCAGATTAACCCCAAGCAAAAGGATTTCATATATGCCACTCGGAATCAACAACCAAGATCTCTTCACGAATGCGCAATTCCAGCAATTCGTGGAGTTTGCACAGACCTCAAAGGCTGGCAGCATAGCCCAAACCACCACTGCCCCTCTCGTTCCCGATGGCAAGCCGCATTCCATCGCCGGCACGACGGAAAACTGGTTCAGCAAGCTGATCCGCTCCTCCGCGGCAAAGGAAGCCAACAACTATACCCGAACCATCTTCAGGGACTCCATCGCCAAGATGTTCGGCGGGGAAAACAACATCCCCGACAGCGTCAAGGACGCGATGAAGATGGCTGACTACGACAAGGGAAAGCCCCTGACCGCCCGCCGCATTCTCGCCGTCAAGGCCGCCATCGACCAGGTGGCCGAGCAATTCACGACCGGCGTCGAGGCCAACAAGGCGAAATTTGCCACGAGAGACAAGAACGGGCAGGCCAGCAAGCTGATCGAGACCGCCTTCACCGCCTGCCAGGGCAATACCGATGCCATGGACATCGTGAACCAGAGCATGAAACTGATTATCGTCAACGCGGAAGCCCAATTCCGCTCGGAAGAGAAGGTGCAGAAAACGGTGGAGGGGCTGGTTTCCAACCTGAACGAACTCAAGGCGCTCTCCATGAAGAATCCCGGCATCTACGCGGCGGGCAAGAACATGCTGCTCGAACCATGCAAGCCACTTCCCAAAGGCATGCTCACGAAAATAGTCCAGGCCCTCAACGACATGTCCATCAACGACCTCCGGAAACTCTCCGGCTCGTCCTCGGGCATGAACATTCACAAGACGCTCAATCAGTTTTTCAAGAACATCAGCGAGATCATGTTCTCCACGGGCGTGGAGAAAAAACTGGACGGCGCCGACGAAAAGGAGGCGGTCCGCCTCTTCATCGCCCAATCGCCGATTTCCCGCTGCAGCAAGGGCACCATGGGCAAAATCCGCGACGCCCTCAATTCCAATACCACCGGCCAGCTGAACGATTTCTATCAAAAATGCGGCACTGAGGATACTGACTTCTTCAACAAGGAAGAACCGAATGTCCAAAGGGGGACGAGCACTGTCGGCAGCGCCGGCAGTGTCTATCTGAACATCATGGAGGAA
>JAFRLP010000494.1 GCA_017431185.1 Victivallales bacterium
CCCAGACGGATGAGGCCGCGGATTTGATGGTCACGGCCACCCGCCAAAACGCTGGCTGCCGTGTGTCCGTGGAATTGAATCCCGAACGCGCACGGGAGCCTTTCAGCGGCGCGCTTCTGCTGAAGGGAGTGCTATGGGAGGAGGGGTGGCCTGCCCAGGAAGTCTCTCTGCCCATGCGTTGGCTGTCGCCCGATTCGCTGGAGTGTGTGCTGCCGCTGCCCCCAGGCAAGGTGTTTTTGCCGGTGTTGGCCGACGCCAAGGGAAGCCTGCGGCCCCTGCCACCGGTCATCGCGGCGGGAAATCCCGAACATCATTTCCAGCCAGCGCAGGCACGGCGTTTTCGGCAGTGCGCCGCCAGCACGGGGGGACGCGAACGCCTGACGGTGGATGGTCTCTGGGGGCGAATCGCCCGCGAATGGCGATATGTGGACGCGACTCCTGCCCTTGCCGCCCTCGCCATTCTCCTGCTTCTGCTGGAGGTCTCCCAACGGATATTCTGCTGGCTGGGAACCATTCCCCGGCTCTCCCTGCCGGTTTGGCATTGGCCTGTCTGGAAAATGACTCGACGCAAAAAGGCGCCGACGCCTCCCACCGAGGTCACGCCCCCTGGTCTGACGGAGGCGAAGCCGCAGGCCTCCCCTGAAAAATTCTCCACTTCTCCTCCCTCTTTGGAGGATGTTCTGCGCGCCGCTTCCCGAAAAAACAACCGATAGCGCCATTCTTGCGGGTTGATTTAAGGAGAGCGACTTGCATTTTTGGGAATTACACTTTACATTACCTTGTTTTTTTGTGCAATTGTTGTGATTGTGTCCTGTAATTTCCGTTTCCATGGGTAAAGACGAACATCAGCGGATTGTCATTACTGGAGTCGGTTTGACTGCTCCGAATGGCAACAGTCTCCAGGAATACCGTGCCAATGTGCTGGCGGGTGTCTCTGGGATTCGTGACTATGACATCCGTTATTTTGGACAGACTTACGCTGGGTTATGCGAGTTTGACGCCCTCAAATACCAGAAGCGCAAGGAGGTGCGCACTGGCACGCGGGCGGGGTCCATCGCCTGCTATTGCGCCGGCGAGGCGCTGGCTGACGCGGGACTCGCCATTGGCCGCGACGTCTCCCCGGACAGAGTGGGCGTGTTTCTGGGGTTGACCGAGCACGGCAATGTGGAGACCGAAGAGCAAATCTACGAAATCAGCCAGCACGAGTACAAGGTCAGTTTCTGGTCGCATTACCATAACCCGCGCACAGTGGCCAACAGTCCCGCTGGCGCCGTCACCGTCAATCTTGGCGTGACGGGACCGCATTACTGCATCGGCGCCGCATGCGCCGCAGGGAACCTCGGCTGCGTCAATGGCGTGCAGCAGCTGCTCTTGGGCGAAGCGGACCTCGCGCTGGCGGGCGGTGTCTCCGAAAGCCCGCGCACCTTTGGCATCTTCGCCGCCTTCAAGGCGGAGAATTCGCTGGCCCATGACGCAACCTCCGCCGCAGCCGCATCCCGTCCCTTTGATGTTGCCCGCAACGGAATCGTCATCTCCGAGGGCGGGGCGATTTTTGTTCTGGAGCGTCTGGACCATGCCCGTAGCCGAGGAGCCAAAATCTACGGCGAAATCGTTGGCTACCATTACAATTCCGACGCCACGGACATGGCGTTGCCCAACGCCGAGCGTCAGGCCCAGTGCATGCGCCGCGCATTGGCGCGCGCCGGACTCAGGCCCCAGGAGGTCTCCCTGGTCAACACCCATGCCACTGGCACGGTGCTGGGGGACGCCATCGAATGCGAGGCGCTCCGCGAGGTCTTCGGGGATTGCCCTGGCATCGCCATCAACAACACCAAGGGATTCATCGGCCACTGCATGGGAGCGGCTGGCGCCTTGGAACTGGCCGCCAACCTGCCGTCCTTTGACGACCAGGTTGTCCACCATTGCCTGAACGTGCAGAACCTTGATGAGCGCTGCCGGCTGCCCAACCTGGTTCTGGGCGCACCGAAAAAGGTGGGCAGTTGCGAGGTCATCCTCAACAATTCCTTTGGCATGTACGGCATCAACTGTGTTCTCATCGTCAAAAAATACCACGCTTGAAATTCGTTAAGGAGAACTGTCAATGACACGTGATGAAATCCACCAGGCCGTTGTCGATATTCTGTCTGATATCGTCGATGATGTGGACTGGGCTTCCTTTGGTATGGAAGACAATCTGAAGGGCAAGTTGGAGTCGATGGACTTCCTGGATGTCATTATGGAGTTGCGCAAGTTGTACGGCATCGAGGTCCCCGAGGCGGACTACGGCCATTTCGCCACCATGAAGGGCTGTGTCGATTATCTGGAACCCCATTTGGCCAACAAATAAAGACAGGGAGGCGCGAGATGGCTGATAGTGAAAATGTGAACGTGCCGCCTACCAATCACGTGAAGGTGTTGGGCGGTCAGGGCTGGATTGGTCTGGTGGACCAGATGGGCACCGAGACCAGCATCGTCAATGCCGCTCGCGTCTCCTTTGGCAAACTGAAGAACGAGATGGACTCCAGGGACGCCGCCCTGGTGCGCTATCTGATTGCCAACCACCACACCAGCCCGCTGGAGCACGTGGTGTTCACCTTCCTGGTGCATTGCCCGCTGTTCGTGCGCTCCCAGTGGCATCGTCACCGCACCTGGTCCTACAATGAGATTTCACGGCGCTATACCCAGGAGGACCTGGAGTTCTATGTCCCCGAGGAGTTGCGCGAGCAGGCGGAGAACGACCGCCAGGCATCCCAGGCTGCCCGGCACATTGACCAGGCGGCATGCCGCCGGCTGATTGACGAACAGAACCGCGCCGCCCTGGCAGCCTATGAGAAACTGCTGGCCGCAGGCGTGTGCCGTGAGCAGGCTCGCGGCGTCCTGCCCCAGAATATGATGACCACCTTCTGGGGAACGGTGGATCTGGGCAATCTCATCAAGTTCCTGGAGCTGCGTGACAGCGAACATGCCCAATACGAAATCCGCGTCTATGCCCAGGCCATCAAAAAACTGATTGGCCCCATCCTGCCGCACGTCGCCGAATTCCTCAAGTGGTAGCCATCCCCATGCCTCAAGACCATGGCTTGTCCTCGTATGACGATGGCGCCCTCCATTTGAGACTAGGGGATAGTCTGGAGTTCTATCCGCAATGGGATTCCCCTGATGTCATTGTCTCTGATGGCGCGTATGGAATATTGGGCTTTGAGGGAGACACCATTGACCACACTGGAATCCCTGAATGGTATGAGGGACATATTGCGGCATGGACGAAATTTTCCAAGCCATGCACGACATTGTGGTTTTGGAATTCCGAAATCGGTTGGGCTGCAGCACATCCTGTATTGGAAAAGCATGGCTGGCGCTATCAGAATTGCAATATTTGGGACAAAGGACTGGCGCATATCGCCGGTAATGTCAATACCACCAAAATCAGAAGATTTCCCGTGGTGTCAGAGGTGTGTGTGCAATATGTGCGGGAAAACACCATCAATGGCATGAGCTTGAAGGCATGGCTGAAAAGTGAATGGCAACGAACTGGTTTGCCTTTGCAGAAAGCCAATGAAGCGTGTGGTGTGACCGATGCCGCAGTGCGTAAATATTTTGACCAAGGACATCTCTGGTATTTTCCGCCTCCTGACATGTTGGAGCGTTTGCGCGATTATGCCAATGCGCATGGAAAGGAAAATGGCAGACCATATTTCTCTTTGGATGGCAAAACGCCAATTACTGCCAGCCAGTGGGCGCAGTTTCGTTCAACCTTTCATTGTCCGCATGGATATACGAATGTTTGGAGACGCCCACCTGTCAATGGGAATGAACGTTTGAAGGACAAGAACGGCAGAGCCGTTCATTTGAATCAAAAACCGCTGGATTTGATGAGGTTGATTATAGAGGCATCCTCTAATGAAAAAGACGTCGTATGGGAGCCTTTTGGCGGACTGTTCTCTGCCTGCTATGCTGCTTGGCAATTAGGGCGAAGCGCCTTTGGCTGCGAAATCAACCCAAAATATTTTCGCGCGGCTTTGCAGCGTTTTCAAAACCATCAAATGGAACTTTTCGGTAATTTGGTTTAAAACAAATTCTTCAAGCGGTTCATTCTCCGAGTGTCATGATTTGGTGGGCATCCTCGTCTGTGAGATTATTCAGAGTTTTTGCCCATTCTTCTATGGTTCGTCCTTGAAACTGTTTTTGCAATATTCTTGCCTTGAATTCTTCAATGCCAGAATGCGCAATTCTGTCTATCTTGGCAAAATTCGTATCCATCCTGTAAGTGAAACTCGACAATAACTGGTGTTGACGTGCCTGAAAATCCGAATCGGGACTATAGCCGTTGTGTTTTTCCCCCAGGATTCTACAAGTTGCTTGGCTTGGTTTATCAGGTTTTCATCTCTTTCCTGCAAGCGAAAGCCATTTGTGTTGGTTTGCTGAAGATTGGCAGTTCTATGTGAAGTCTTTTCTGGTTCAAAAACCAAATAGATAGGGGGATTGTTGTAATGCTCATCTCTTGCTTTTGCCATGGACAATGCGGAAACGATGCATAGTCCGATGATTTTAGGACGCCCCCACAGAACATATTCTGGAACCCAGGCCAGTATTGCCACTGCTGTCTCATCATTTGGAAAAAGGGTTTGCGATTCTCTGAAACGTGCAGTCATCTCTGTGGCAAATGGAAACCAAGCCTTGATTTCAATGCCTGGCATGGGGGAAATGTTGCCTTTGAAAACTGCATCAGGAAAACCTGGGTCTTGTCTTTCCCATTGTCCATGTCCCCAAAAATCCTGAATCGTGTTTAGGTATTCAACTGCGTTAAACTCTATGAGATTGCCAATGATGGGAGAAAGTTTGGATATGATTTTCCCCAGGTATCTCAAATATGACTCGGATTTAGGTCTGGAAATGCTAAGGAGATCAAATCTTGTGTCGTTCAATTCCTTCAGCCTTTCCGAGGCCAGTGACATTGCATGCGTGTGATTCATTTTCTTTGTTCCTTTTTTGCAGTTTTCTGATAAATGAGAGACATTATCTTAAGATACTCTTAGATAACAAAAAGTCAAGCCGTAAAAGAAGAAAAAATCTAAAAGGGCAAAGTGTAAGCCTTGGACATTGATATCCGCAAGTAGTTCCATGAGTGCTGTTGTAGGTGCGCATTCACCATGCGTGAGGCGTGAGACTGCTCTGCACCCTCCTCACCTCGTCGCCGAATTCCTCAAGTGGTAGCCATCGCTATGCCTCAAGAACATGGCTTGTCCTCGCATGATGAAGGGAGCATTGGAGTTCATGGCAACAGATGCCAGAACCTTTCTCTCACCACCTCCTGAACAGTTACTTTTACGACTCCTATATGCACAGTGCAACTGCACTGCACCTCATAAGGCGGGCACGGGGGGGCTGTCTTCCGCCTAGGGGGTGCTCCTGGCCTGCTGGAATATTGTCCGGGAGTACCGCCAGGCTTCCAGGGAGATGATGATGGCGGTCAGCAGCCAGGAGAACGGGTAGCAGGACATCAGGAAGCCGAAACTCTGATGTCTGGGGAAGAGCAGATAGACCCAGGTGATGCGGAGACCGCAGACGCAGATCAGGGTGATGATGGCTGGCTGGAGGGAACGCCCGAAGCCCCGCAGATAGGCACTGGACATCTGACGCACACCTCCATCGGGTAGCTGGCGAATGCCCCGCGTCAGCCTTCGCCCGTTGCTCATTTGAATCAGGAGCCAGAGAGTAAAAGTGCAACAAAAATCAGACATCCTGTTTGCAAATGTATGAATTGCCATTATAATAATGGCAGGCCCCGTTTGTTCCTGCGCGAAGATTTCATTGTTTGCTATTGGCAGGTTCGGCTGCCACCCTAAAGGAGTTCTGTTATGGCTAAAAGGCTTTCCTTGCCCGTTTTCATCATGTTTTCTTTCGCATCACTTGCCATTGGCAATGAGGCCCTGTCCTTTGCGGAGCATCCTATGCTGGCAGGACGCGCGGCGTTGACGGAAAACGGCTTCGCGGTGATGCGGACAATCGGAGTTGCGAATTTCTCCCCCGAATTCACGATTCCCGTCCAAATCATATATGAGTCCTCCAGCGAGCGAAAGGGCCTCTTCGGCTATGGCTGGCGTTCCCCCCAACTGGAAAGCAGGGCCTATTTCGCAAAAGGGGGTGTGCGCTGGACAACGCCCTGGAACCAGGAGTTCCTTTTCCCCCTGAAGGAAGGCAGAATACTTCCGGATGTCGAATGGTCGGCGTCGTTTTCCGGCGATTCCCCTGAAAAGGCGGAGGAATGGACCTTCACTGGGAGAAACGGGAAAAGGGGATGGACTTTCCGCTACTTGAAGGCCAGGCTGGTCGGCATCGAGGCTCCCTCCGGGCGAAGCCAGACGTGGACGTATGACGGGAATGGAAGGCTGACCGCCGTCTCGCAGAACGGTCAGGAGTTCATTGCGATCTCATACAATGGCGCATTGGCGACCCGCATTTCCATTAACGGGGTGGCGACCTCGCTGGAATACAGGGATTTGCAGGTATCCATTCTTCCCAAGGTCGCCTCTGGTCAGGTCGCGACGCCGACCATGCCCAGGCTGGTGAAGGTCATGGTGGACGGGCTGTCGCCTGTCGAGTTCCAGTATGGTGAATCCTATCTCGCGAAAACCGTCAGGGGAGAATGCAAGGAGGAGTTCACTGTCGAGACGGAGACCCTTGAGGAACGCCTGGCAAACCTGAAGTCAAGAGACCGCAAGAGCGGCGTGAAGCACACTGGCAAGGTGGCGGGCCGCCTTTTGCGGGATGGCACGTTCGACTATGCCTACGCGGACGCGGGGCCTGGAAAAGTCAGCGTCACGGACCGAAAGGGCCAGAGTGCCAAATATGACTTCGACCGCCTGAAGGGCGTGTTCTCCATTACGGACGTCGCTGGACGGTGTACGAAGGTGTTCTACTACATGCGCCATGACGTGGCCTATCTCGGCAGGCCGCGCAAGGTGGTTGACTGGAAAGGGCGCGACGTCGCGGCCTGGCAGTATGACAAGGACACCGCGAATCCGGTTTCGCTTGTCAATTTCATCGGCAACGAGACCGTCCTCTCGTATGGCGCGGACGGAAGGCTTGCCAAGGCGGAACGGCGCGCCAATTCGGATTCCGAAGCAGAACCCTTCATGGGGTTCCTGCATGGTGAGCGCGGCGAACTTCTGGAACTGTCCACTCTGGATGTTGCGGGGAAGGCGACCGTGACGACGCATTTCGCCTATGATGGGCATCTTCAGCCAGTCGGGGTCTCGGACGGACGCGGCACAGTGAGGCTTTTCTACAATGACTTCGGCTATGTGAAGAAGGTCGTGGGGCCGACAGGCGCTGCGCTTCAGTCCATTGAATACGACAGCTACAACCGCCCTGTTGCCGTTACGGACGCGAACGGCGTCGTGACTCGTCTGGTCCGCCTGGAGTCGGGCCTGGTCAGCAGAGTGGAGAGGATTCTGGACAACGAGACCATCTCCTTTCTCGCCGTCGAATATGACGCAGGCGGGCGTCCGCTGTCCTACACAGACCACAGGGGACGCAGACGCGCCTTCGAGCGCGACGGGTTCGGTCGCGTCATCAAGGAATTTTTGCCCGACGGGAGTTCCATCGCCTATTCCTTCGACGCGGCTGGAAACTTGTCAAGGGTCCTTGACCAGAACAGGCACGAAATCGCCTTTGACTGGTCGGCGTTTGGCCTGGACAGCCGAACTACTGCGGTCGGGCAGGTGACGGATTATGTCCACGACAAGTTCGGTCTTCTCGCGTCCGTCTCCAGCATCCAGAATGGAAAGGCAGAACGGAAAATTGCATACGAGTATGATAAGTTCGACCGCCCCGTGAAAATCACGTATGGCCCTGGCGAAGTAGAGACAATCTCGTATGACGCCTGGGGGCGTGTGGCCTCGAGAACACGCGGAAAACGAAAGGCATGCTACCGCCGCGATCATTGGGGACGTCTTGTCGAGAAGGAGGAGGAAGGAGTTAAGACCTTCTACACCTACAATGAATATGGTCAGCGCCTTGATCGGACTGTGAAGGACGCCAGGGGCGTTGCAACCGAGATGCGTCGGTATGATGAACTGGGACGGCTGGTTGAAATCGCAGATGGAGGCGGAAACGTCCAGTTCCAGTACGATGCCAAAGGGCGTGTCGTCGGCCAGTCGCTGAATGGCCTGCCCGTGAACTTGACCTACACGCGGCTGGGGCTTCCTGACTTCAAGACCTGGGGTGGCAGCGCCTCACCTGTCGCCACGCTCAAGTATCTCTACGACAGGGACGGAACCCTTGTCGGGCGCGAAGTCAACGGAAGACTTCAGGCATATGTCCAGGACAGCCGCGGCCAGCTTCTGGCCGTCAAGGACGCAGACGGCAAAACTCTGGAGGAGTATCGCTATGACCCAGCCGGCAACATCCTCTCCAAGACCGTGAATGGTAAGACGACCGTCTTCACATACGATAAAGCCAACCAACTCCTCACCTCTGAATGTGACGGCAAGGTGACGCGCTTCGCTTACGATGCCGCTGGCCGAATGGTCCGCGACGGCGACAGGGGCTACCGCTATGGCTGGCTTGACAAGGTGACCGCCGTGACGGAAAACGACAAACCTTATGCCACCTACGACTACCACGTCGACGGGCAGCTTGCCATGGCCAGATATGCGGACAGGCAGGAGGATTTCCTCTGGGACGGACTTGCCCTTGTCAGACGCAATCGCAACTCCTACATCAATGAGCCGCATCCTGGCGGCGGCGCCCCCGTGCTTTCAAGCGCTGATGGCGCGATGCTCAACGACATGCTCGGCTCATCGCTTGGTACTGTGAACAAAGGAAAGGATAGAATGTCTGGCATCACCGCCTTCGGCGAGACAAACGACAATGCCGTTTTTTTTACAGGAAAACCAATGGTGAATGGTCTTGGCTACGTATTTCTTTTCCGCAACTACCTGCCCGAAAACGGAAAATGGCTCACTGCCGACCCGATTGGGTATCCAGACGGATGGAATAATTCATTATATTGCAACAATTGTGTAACATTTGTTTTTGATTATTTAGGAGCGGCATGTGTTGTGAATCGGCCTCTTCAACAAGGTGGATGGGGAACAGATTGGTGTTATGACCTTTTAGGGCAAGACAAACTGTTATTGAAATTGCAATTGTCTCCTGCTCATTATGCTTTTCTTTTTTCTGATACTAATGATGGGGACATATATGGATATCCCAATTATTCTGATGAAACCAGAAAGGATTATGCCTACACTGACTATACATATTACGATGATGATTTACTTCGAACGGCAATTTCAAATATTAATGATACTGGTAATTGGAAGGAAGAAGATTATTCTACATTCTCCCATAATTGCCAACATTACATTTCAGCTGTCCTTGAGGAATATTCTCGCCTTTTTAATAATTTGCCAGAAAATGAACAGCAAAGAATTACATATGAAAAAGGTAAAATAGAACAATATTGGAGAACTCATTGGACACATCGTACTCTAGAATCAAAAAATAAGGCATTGGAGTAGTAAAAATGTTTCTTTTTTATCTTTCGATTTTTATTATAATTGTATCTTGGTTATTCAACACTTTGGTTGATTCTAAAAGATCAATTTCAAAGATGTTGTTTGTTGTTGGACATCCTATGTGCTTTTATGGAATAATGTCTTTGGAAAAATATAGTGCGCAGATTAGATATACAGGTTTGTTTAAGTCATATTTGAGACAATTGCAAAATATTATATATGACGATGAGAAAATTACAAATAAATGCAATCATATTATTTTTGAACATCTTCAAGAAAAGGAATCTTTTACAATGATTCTTTTTCTTATCGTTGTGGTTTTCTTGTTTATATTATTTTTGACTTGTGTGTGTGAAAATAAATACATTATGCTTCTTCTAATGCCTATCTTATCATTTTTCTTAATGTATATGGCCTCAATTTTTGCTAATAAATACACAAATACAATGTACAATAAAGAAGTGCTACCAATGCTAAACCAAATACACTATACAATCTTATCTCATTCACATAATGACGAAAAAAAAGATTTAACAAAAGAACTTATTAATAAAAATATTTTACGTCTCTCCTCGCCATATAAGCATAATGACAGTTTGCAAAAGCGAATTAGACTTTTTTCAAAAGAACTGTACTTTATTTATAATCAAGAGTATGATGACACCAATAAAAATCAATAAAAACTTTTTTATGCGTCTGCTTTTGACTTTTGTTTATTTGGGTTCAGCAATTACAGTCTATACTTCTGAACTAAACATAGTATCTGCATTTCAGAAGCAGCCTGTTATATTTCAATACCGTGTTCCTGTGTGTAGCATAA
>JAFRLP010000495.1 GCA_017431185.1 Victivallales bacterium
GAAAGGCCGTATGGTAGGGGAGAAGCTGGTAATTCGGAACGACGGTTTTCAGAAAACTCGCGCTGTCGTTCATTTCGCTCAGATATTGCCTTTCCTCCGGGGCTTTCAGTTGCGCGAGGGTGAAGCCGAGTCCCGTTGGATTGAAGCCCACTCCGCCTATGAGGTAGTGGCGGCAAATGTAGATATGGAGCTGCGCGCAGTCTATCGCCAAGGCGGTGGCTCGCTCCTGGCTGTTCATGGCCGTCTGGCCTGGAGGCAGCTCAGTGGGGAAGCATCCCTCGGCTGGTGGCTCGTCCATCCATTTCCGCGCAGTGTAGTATGCATTTTTGAGGTTGCTTCTGATGAAGGACTCGGGGTCAAGCAGTGCAAGCCAGCGTCCCCAGTCCCAGGTCTTTCCGCGAAAACGGCGGTAGAGTTTTTCATGGAGTCCTGCGCAGATCTCGTAGCGTGCGTTGGCGGCCAGGAGCTGTGTCCGTGGAGCAGGGTCGCATTGCACTGCCTGTTCCAGGCAGTTGAGCGCCTCGCCATAGAAGGCGTGGAGCTTCTCATGTTCCAGAAGCGCCAGGCAGAGGCCGCGCCCCGCCCAGGCTTCCGCGCATTTCGGGTTGAGCGCCAGGACATCCGCAAAATCCTCGGCGGCGAAGGTGTTGTTTCCCGCACGGTGGTTCTGCCAGGCCTGCTGCAATAGCGAGTTGATTCGCTGCGGGACGGGCAGCGGCTTGGGCGGCGAGGCGTCCGGCGCATGGAGGAGGTGGATCGGCGTGGAACAGTGCGGGCACAGCACCAGCGCATGGTTTTCCTCCGTGCGGAACCACTTCCGGCAGTTGGGACAGCGGATGGGGCGGTTGTCGGGCATCTTTAATATGAACTAGAGGTTCTAGGGCTTGTAATCATAGACCCCTGCCCGGACATCGCTGTCGTAGCAGTGGTTTTCCCAGCGCCGGTGCCGGAGAGGTCGAAAGAAACCGAAGAACACCACGAGGGAAAGGGCAATGGCAGGAATTAGGAACCCCGCGGCGGCCAAAATTGCCAGAAGGAGGAGGTTGCTTCCGCCATAGATGAGAAAAGGCGTCCAGTAGCTGTCGAACTCGCTTTTGGGGAGTTCGGGGACAATGCCCAGAGAGCGTTTGCCGACACGGAGGTACTCCTCCTGGAGGCCTTGGAATTCCTCGCGTGGTTTTGAGGGGAAGAGACCGGTCGGGATGCGGGTGACAATTCCAAACCACTTCGGACGGAGCCAGAATTTGCCATGGAGACGCAGGGAGCCGGTCAGAAGCGCTCGGTCGAAAGCTGCGATGGTCTGTTCAATGTCGAAGATGGTTTTCTCTGCCTGCTCGTGGATGCTGCATTGCCGATAACCTTCGGTTGCCGTGAGAAGCAACGGCACGTGTTGGTCTGGAAGTTCAAGAAGTTCCTGGAGTAGAGTCTGGCTCTTGCGGAGCATCGTCAGCGCGTAGGCGCCGGCGTCGCAGTAGTATTGCCAGCGCAGGGGCTGAAGCGGCTCCCGGCGGAAATGCAGGTAATGGAATTGGTGGAGCGTCTTGCCCAATTCCGAGGCGTGCATTGCATAGATGAGCTTGCTGCGTGGCGTGGGGTCCCGCCGCAGGCCCTCTTCAAAGCTGGCGAGGACCTCGTCGGCGCGGAGGTTCTCCTTGTCAAGCGAACGCATCCCGATGGCGAGCGCCCGGCCGTGCCATGCCTCGCCGTCATCAATGCGGTGCTGGAGGATTTCACGGTACTGCCCGAAAGCCAGCGGGTAGTTGCATTCCTCCATCGTCTGCTTTGCCTCGCCGTGCAGACGCTCCAGGGTCTCCTGCGGCGTCTCCGGGCGGTTGTGCGAGAAGATGACGCACTTGGCGTGGCAGTACTGGCAGAGGAAGTAGGTCCAGTCCCAGTCGATGTCGATGACCTTCCCACAGCCAGGACAGTTGATGTGGGTGATGCGCATGAATCAACAGCCCGTTTTGCCTTGCCAGAGCGGCGAGGCGGTTTCGTAGTGGTGGTCGTCCTCGAGGTTGAAGAATGCGGCAGTGACCTGGGGGGGGAGTTCGCAGGTGATTCGTCCGTCTTGAAGTGTGGCGCGGGCGACCTGGAAGCGTCGGTCGGTCCAACAGCCGGAGGCACGGGTGTAGAGGAGGTATCCTCCGACAATGTTCCGTCCGGCGGAATCGTATTCTGCAGTCAACGTGCCGCCCTCGCGGCGTGGCTGGGCAGGACGGTGCAATCGCTTCCCGTCCAGGGCGAGTCGTGCGAAGTCCGGGCAGATTTCCTCTCGGTCGGGCGTGTTGTGGTCATGGGGGTATTCGGGACGCTCGACAATCCAGGCATGGTCGCCGATGGCTCGTGCGGTCTGGAAGGCGGTGTCGATGGGGAA
>JAFRLP010000496.1 GCA_017431185.1 Victivallales bacterium
CAAGGAACCTGACAATAAGCCCAAATACCCAGTCTGCGAATACTATGGCTTCCGTGCTCCTGCCTTTCCTGGGTTGCCGGAGGTTCTGAAGGAGTTGACCGCCAAGGGGCTGCGCTGTGGCGTTTACTGGCAAAGCGAGATTGTTAATCAGGACGCGCCCGAGAACGCGGAACTGATGTCGGCCAACAAACTCGACCGTCAGGGAAAACCAGTCCTTTACCTGGGGGAGCGCGGCGTTCTCTGCCGACAGGCCCCCGCCTGGCTTCAGCGCACCGCCGAAACACATGATTACCTGGCTGGACTTGGCTTCACTGGATTCTATTTGGACACCTTTGGCAAAAGCAAACCCGACACCCAGTGCTATGATATTCGTCATGGACACATCGCAGGCGGCGCCAACCAGGAGTGTCTGGCCCAACGCATTTACGGCATGGCTGTTCGAAAGCGCCTTCGTGCCATGAATGAGGAATATTATATGGGGGGCGAAGCGTCATGCGAATGTTACGTGGATTTGCTGGACTACAAGCTAAACGCGGTCGCCACCTACCCCGGGCATATTCCTTTGGAACGCGCTTTGTATGGGGACTTCATCCTCAGTCACGGCCGTGTTGTTCGGGACTACACCCCTGATGACCTGCGCCTTATCGGTTTCGACTTTCTCGAAGGCTGTATTCCAGGACGCTTCTTCATTCCGCCCCCGCAGGCGGGTCCTGAACGCCAGTTCATCCAGGATATCTGCGCGCTTACTGAATCAGCCTATGACTACCTGCGTGTCGGACGCATGCTCCGTCCTCTCTCCTTCGGAAAGCCGAATGCGATGATGACGCTGACTCAACCCCAAAAAATGGAGACCGAGGAGTGGAGAAACACCGTCTATCATTCCTACCGCGATTCTTCAGTCGGCGTGGCGGTCTTCCGTGTTGGAGTTGGGGATGCCGAAAACACGTTGCTCCTTCCCGATGCAAACACGCTTGATGTCCCCGAGAACGCATCGGTTTACCGCCTTTTGCCAGATGGTACCCAACGTGTCTTGGGGGGATTGGCCGAGTTGCGCGAACTCACCGTGAAACTCCCTGGCAACGGCTTCTGTTGCTACGTCATCCGCTGATTTTCCTGGAAAAGGAGAAAAGTCATGCTAATTCAGTCTGACTATCACATTCATGCGTCCTTCTACCGCATCAAGGCGGAGGGCGCCGTCCCCGGGCCGACTGTTGCCGAACAACAGGCGGCCGCCCGTGCCGCCGGCAATCGATTCATCGGCATTCTGGAGCACTGCAACCACGCCAGGCGTCATCCCTTTCACTGCCTGGAGGAGATGGCGGCGGAATACCACTCTGCCGATTTTGACCGTAGCGATACCGTTCTGGGCGTCGAGGCTGACCTGAATGACGACGGATCCGACGATTGCGGCCCTGAAGGACGAGCGGCCTTGGGACTCCACTACGTCATTGGCTCCGTGCATCTTTCCCCAACGCTCATCGCCGGTGTGGAGACCTACATCGAGACGGAGTTCCGTCGCATTCGCAATGCCCTTCTTCACAACCGCAATGTCGACGTCATCGGACATCCTTTTGGAGAGGGGTACAGATGGGTCAGCGCCGGCGTCATCCCACGTTGGGGATTCGACCTCATTCCCCCTGAATATCTGGCTGAAATCATCGCTTTGGCAAATCGCAGCGGGCACGCTTTGGAAATCAACCGCAACGACCCGAATGATGCGACATACGTTGCCTGGCTTACCAGAATCCGCGATGCGAAAATCCCCATCTCCATTGGTTCTGACGCGCATACGCCGGACATCTGCTCCCAAGCCGCCATCCGTACCCATTGGGCCGAATCCCTTGGCTTCACAGAAGCACACCACTGGAAACCTGCGCCATTCCGCGCATGAAACACTTTCTCTCCATCAGCAATGATTCTACGTTTTGCACGACATGGGCAACCTGCCCTGGAAGGAATGTCCAGGGGGGCAAACCACGAACTCCCGCCAGGCGACTATCCCCTCTCCCGTCTGGGCCTTTGCCAAGCGCACTGTCTGGGAAAATACCTCAAGGGAGAAAGGTTCCGTGGCCTTGTCCTCTCCTCTCCTTATGCGCGCACCGCTGAGACAGCGGAGGTCGTCTCGGAGGAATGCGGTCTGCCATTCTACCTGGAACCACGTCTGCAGGAGATGCGTTTCTATCCCGAGCCACCCTGTCCTGGCATGACGCTCAACGAACTCCGCGCCAACTATCCGCATATTGCCTCGGATGCGGTGCTTGACTACCCCTGGCTTACGTCAGGCGGCAAGGAGGATCTTTCATCGGTCCGTGCCCGTGTGGACCTTTTTCTTTCGGAATTGCTGGAGAATCCGCCTGCCGATGACATCCTGCTCATGGGGCATGGAGCCTCCATTCAATCCCTCAAATGGAATCTCTTTGAGCGTTGCGGTTATGACGGACCGGATCATCACAACTGGAACTGCTCCATCTCCCGCTTTGACATCACCCCCCAGGGCGATGTCCGCATGGTGGATTTGGCTCGCTACGATTTCATGCCCCAGGAAATCATCACCAGCAACAAGCGTCTCTTTGGCGACCCTGAATGCGTCTAAATGAATCGTGTCCTCTTCATTAGTGACCTGCATCTCGCTGACATTCGGAATGGCCCTGGTCGTGACGCGCGACTTCTGGCGGCGCTCTCCACCCTGATTCGGAATCGCCATTACCGCGCAGTCATCAATTTGGGTGACACCGTTTCCCGCGCTGGATACCTGTTGCGGGGGACCACTACCCGTGAGGCATTCAACGAATATCTTCAATGGCGCAATGACCAGGGTGTGCCCTTTCGCGAGTGCGCCATCTTCCGCGAGCGCCCGTTCTTCCGCGACATCTTTGGCCAGGAGGAGGATTCCGTCTGGAAGGGCATTCAAGGTGTCGTTATCCTGACATTCTCCCCATGCCATGAAGACGACCATACCGCCACCGATGCCCAATGGCAATGGCTCTCCGCCCAAGTGAAATCCGCAGTCGGGCAAACGCTTGTTCTGGCTTCACATGTTCCCTATCCTGGCTGTTGCAGTCGTGCGGACACACCAGGAGTCTATTTGCCAGTTCCGCAGCCGATTCGTCATCAATTGGAGACACGGGGGGAAGCGACTTTTTGG
Source organism: Victivallales bacterium (assembly GCA_017431185.1). Next base: position 3,146 of record JAFRLP010000496.1, read on the forward strand.
GGAGGGGGGCACTTTCACTGGAATGAGGAACCCCCTGTGACGCGGGGAAGCCTGACCGCCTTCATGGGCGGACGCTTTCTCATCGATGCCGAACCCACCAAGACCACTTATCTACGTGAACTGGACTTGGACACGCTGGAGCTTCGTACCATTTTTCCAGATTAGGCTCCCTTCTTCCTCCCTTCCGTCACCCAAAGGGTTGGATTCGGGAGCGGATAGTGGATAATCTTTCCCTTCACGATGGCCAGTTCCCTTTTGCCAGTGAGCAATTGCTTCACCAGCGGATTGACAAGGCTGTCCACGTCAAAATGCGTCGTGGTGATGCGGCATCCCGTGAATGGAGTGGTCACGCTGTCACCCATGCCGAACAGTTCCACCTGGTCAGTCGGACATCCCGCATCTGCCAGCGCGGCTGCCGCGCCGAGCGCATGGTAGTCCGTTGGAAAGAGCACGGCCTCGATTTTCGGATTGCGCCGGAATTCGTCCCTCATCTGTTCATAGCCCAGGCGATGGTAATGGCGCGCGCTCTCCACAGGGACATAGCCCACGTGGGGGACGTCCATGCAACAGGAGAGGTAATGCGCATACAGTCGTCTGTCCAGACAGGGTAGCAGTTCCTGCTCGACACGGCTTTTGGGGAAGGCGATGCGGATGTTCGTGCGCCCTGCCTTCTCCAGCATCTTCAGATATTGCGCGTATGCTCCGCTCTGGTCGCTTCTCACCCCGTACTCCTCCAATTGGTTGTCCAGCCCCAGACTGAACACTCCCTTCTCTTCCAGCAGATATTTGTTGATTTGGGAATAGTTGGCTGGCGTTCCAATGAAGATGAAGGCACGGCATCCGCGTTCAGCCAACGCCTCCAAGGTCGCCTGCTGCTCCTCCCATGCCGTTGGCATAATGGCTGTGTACATGGCGTATTTCTCCTCGTTGAGCCGTATGCAGAGCGCCATGTAGGACTTTTGAAGCATGTCATGCTGTGTGACGCGCTTCTGCGAAAAGACAACCGCGATGATGTTCGTGGTCCTCCCCGTCATGATGTTGTACCCGATGCTGGGGTGGTAGTTGTATTCCTTCACCAACTCCAGAACGCGATTGATTTTCGCCTGGGAACAGTAGGTCTTGCGCCCATGCAGAATACTTGAAACCGTGGTCGGCGCCAATTCGCACAGTTCGGCGATTTTCCGTAAGGTGATGCGCTTTTCTTGCATATCCGATAAGGGGAG
>JAFRLP010000497.1 GCA_017431185.1 Victivallales bacterium
CCTCGCGGATTCCCTGAGAATCCGCGATGATTTTCGCTGGATTCAGGATATTCCTGGGGTCAAAGGCGTGTTTGATGGCGGCCATCAGGGCGAGGTTGGCTGGTGGTATTGACTCGGCCAGATAGGGCTTTTTGGCAAAGCCGATTCCGTGCTCGCCCGAAACCTGTCCGCCGAACTCGCGCGCCTTGCCGTACAAGTCCTGGAAAACCGCCTCCAGACGAGACTGCCATTCGACATCGGGCAGTTGGTCGCGGAGAATGTAGATGTGGAGATTTCCGTCTCCCGCATGGCCAAAGGAACGGATGCGGATGTGGTGCTTGTCCTGCAAGGCATGGGCAAAAAGAATGAACTCCGCGACATTCCTGCGGGGCACCACGACGTCGCACTCGTCCATTTCGGTGGTGGAGGCCTTGATGGCCTCCAGAAATGCTCCGCGCGCAGACCAGATGGCCTCATTGCGCTCCTGTGTGTTGGAGAGGAGAACATCGAGGGCGCCCGCATCCAGGCAAATATGCGCGGCGGAGGTGTAGGCGAGTTCAAGTTCGGTCTGGCTGGCTGCATCAAAGGTGAGCAGCAGATAGGCGTCGGCACTGTTATCGGGGAACTTGCGCCCCAGAAACTCCTCGGAGGCAAGAATGACCTCGCGTTCCATGAACTCGACGGCGGTCGGCACGGAACTTGCGCGTAGCACCAGCGGCACCGTCAGAATGGCTGCATTCAGGCTTGGAAACGGCACCAGCAGACTGATTTTGCATTTGGGCAACGGCAACAGGCGAAGGATGGCCTTGGTGACTATCGCCAGCGTCCCCTCAGACCCGACAATCAAGTCCTTCAGGCTGTAACCTGAACTGTTCTTGACGACTTTTCCGCCCAATTCGGTGACTTCGCCATTGGGAAGAACAATCTCCAGCCCACGCACATAGTCGCGCGTCACTCCGTACTTGACGGCGCGCATTCCGCCAGCATTTGTGCTGATGTTCCCGCCGATGGTGGCGCTTTTCTCGCCAGGGTCTGGCGGATAGAGAAGGCCGCGTTCCTCGACATATTTGACGACCTCCATCAGCAACACGCCAGGCTCCAGGGTTAGTGTCAGGTTATCCTCATCCAGTTCAATGATGCGGTTCATTCCGCTCAGGTCAAGCAGGATTCCACCATGCAACGGCACCGCTCCGCCGACCAGTCCCGTCCCCTGCCCACGCGGGGTGACGGGAATGGAGTGCGCATAGGCGTATTTCATGATGGCCGAAACCTCCTGAGTGAAAACCGCATTGACCAGAACCTCTGGCCGTCTGCGGATGCCCGATAGTTCGTCGTGGCAGTAGTCATCTCCGACCTCGGGGCCAGCAATGACACGTTCTGGGGCGCAGACAGTTCGGAGGAACGCAATGTCCTGAGCGTCAATGGTCTTGTAGTGGTCAGTTGTGCTCATTGCATGTCCTTGCGGTGTTTGATGGCTTCAATCAGCCGGGGGATCATCTGGTAGAGGTCGCCAGTGATGGCAACGTGAGCGACCTTGAAAATCGGGGCGTTCGGGTCGGTGTTGATGGCGATGATCTGCTCGGAGCCGTTCATGCCAGCGACAAACTGGATGGCTCCCGATATCCCGCAGGCTATCAGAAGTTTGGGCTTGACGGTACGCCCGCTGAGGCCAATCTGCTGTTTGGGGTCAGTCCAGCCCGCCTCAACCAACGCGCGTGTCGAAGCGACTCGACCGTTCAGAAGCGAGGCCAATTCCTCAAGCATCGAAAGGTCCTCGGGTTTCTTGAGCCCCCGTCCACCTGCCACAATGACCTCGGCCTCCTCAATGCCAGACTCACGCGTCTTGGGTGTCACCGAGAGGATTTCAATTGCGGTGACAAGCGCCTCAGGCGAAAGCGTGCGGCGTGTCACCTTGCCATGCGCCGCGCTTTTGGGCGGAATCGAGAAAATCTTGTATCGCACTGTCGCAAACTGCGGACGGTGCTTCGGCGTGCGGATATGCGCCATGATGTTGCCGCCGTAGGCAGGACGAATCTGGTCAAGGTCTGTGTTTTCCGCAATGTCAAGCAATGTGCAGTCCGCCGTCAGTCCCGTGCGGAAGCGTGCCGCCGTGCGCGGAGCCAAGGAACGACCTGTGACTGTCCCGCCAACCAGAACCACTGACGGATGAACCGCGTGGATGAAATCCTCCACCATGGCAGTGTATGGCTCCACGCGGAAATGACGCAGTTCGGGAGCCTCGTAGAGGAAAACCTCGTCCACGCCATACTCCAGAATGTCCTGAGTCAATGGCGCGACATTCTCCCCGCCCAGCACGCAATAGACAGGATACGCGACCTTCCTGGCGAGTTCCCTCGCCTTGCCGAGCAATTCAAAGGTGACGGGATGGATTCGCCCGTCGCTGACCTCCGCGACAACGGCGATTCCGCGCCATGCGGACTTGTCTAGAATCGGGCCATTCCCGTCATCTTCCACAAACTCGAACACGCCGTTGCCTTTGCGGATGCAGAGGCGGCAGAAGCGGCACCCCGCGCCTATCGACAGTTTCCCGTCATGCAACTCTATGGCGTGAAACGGGCAAAGGGCAGCCAGAGCCTCCGCATCCTGAACCAGTTCCTGATGAATATGGATGTAAGCCATGAGCAATCACCTCGGTTGCTGAAGGTATTTCTGTTCGTCAAGACGACGGAAGAGCCGTTCCGCCAATTCATCGGCATCCCCCTCCCAGCGTTCCTGACTGCGATGATTTTCAGGAGGGAAGATGCGCTGGACCTGCGTCGGCGAGCCATTCAAACCGTAATGCTTTGGTTCGCGGTCCGCCAAATCGTCCAGCGTGAGTATTCGGATGGGACGATCCGCCGTGGCGAGTTTGCGCTTGAACGATGGAAGCCTCGGCTCGAAAATCCCCTTTTCGACCGTGAGCAAGCAGGGGAACGGAATGCGCACTGTCTCGATTTGCAATGGAAGGTCAAGGTCGGCAGTGAGCCCCTCATCCGTGACCTCAAGAAGCCGAAGCACGCCAGTGGCGTGGGGAAGGCCCAGAAACTCGGCGAGTTCGGAGCCGACCTGCGCGGTGTCGCCGTCGGTAGTCTGTTTCCCGCAGATGATGAGGTCAGCCCCACCAATGGCACGGATGCCCTGCGATATGGTATAGGAGGTGGCTAGCACATCTGCCCCGCCGAAACGGCGGTCGGAAAGCAGAACGCCGTCATCGACGCCCATCATGAACGCCTCGCGCAGAATCGCCTCCGCCTGCGGTGGCCCCATGGTCAGGGCGGTGAGGGAGGCGCCAACCTGTGCGCTGATGCGCAGGGCGGTCTCCAGCGCGTAGAGGTCGTATGGATTCATCTTAGCCTCTACGCCGTCACGTTTCAGTACGCCCGTTTGCGGGTCAATCTCAACTTGGGCGGTGCCAGGCACTTGTTTGATGCAGACTATGATTTTCATGAATGTTTCAATCGGCCAGAATGTTGCAGACAATAGGCGAAAATCTCATGATTAACGTCTCCCAATCCTGTATATTCGCTCATTGCTTGTCATAGCATTAAATATAACAGCCGCATTGTTTTTTGCAAGACACACACTGCGCAATCTTCCAGCGTTTGCAAATACGGTGAAATCGGATATATTAATAAAATCACTCCCACCCCCAAGCAAAAACATGCTTCATCCATTCAAGACTTTTCCCAAGGCGTCGGAGCGCGACGTCTGGGAACGCATCTTCGCCAGCGAGGAGAAGCGTAAATTGACCTCCGCCATCATGACGCATGCGGAAGCAGCTCTGGCCGAGCCAGTGCTTCCGCTGACCGCCACGCTGTACATGGAGTTCACGCGCAACGGCAACCGTTCCCGCTACGAAGCCAACTATTTCGGCAGACGCATGAGCCTCTCCGCATTGGTCTTGGCGGAAATCCTTGAGCACAAGGGACGGTTCCTCGACAAAAGCATAGACTTCATCTGGGCGATTCTCGGCGAGCCGTCCTGGTGTCTGCCCGCCCATCATCTTCACATAGAGCCCAATTCCTCCGACCCCCTGCCTACCCCTGAATGCGAAAACATCGACCTGTTCGCGGCGGAAACAGGCGTGTTCCTGGCCATGGTCCTTGACCTCATGTCCGAGGAGTTGGCGGACATCTCCCCCAATCTTGTCCAGCGCATCAGAATGGAGATCCTGCGGCGAGTGCTGCTCCCGACTGAGGCAGACCTCGCCCGTTACCACTGGAGCCGTGCCACTAACAACTGGAATCCCTGGATCTGCTCCAATCTGCTGTGGACAGCCAACGTGCTCTTCGCCGATGAACCGGCGCGTTTTGACTCCTACGCCAAACTCCTCCAGCCATCCATCAAGAACTATTACGACGCCTACCCAGATGACGGCGGATGTGACGAGGGCCCTGGCTACTGGAATCTCTCACCGCCCAAATATTTCCTGTTCATGGAAGCACTTCGCCGCGCATCGGACGGTGCCATCTCCTGCATCGGAGACACGAAGTTCCAAAAAATGGTCGGCTATATCGTCGATGCATGGTATGAACAGAACCGCAACGCCCGCTTTGCCGACTGCGGCGGACGCCACGGACTCAACACTGGTGTGCTACGCGCCATGTCCGAACAGGCGGGCGTTCCCCAAGGCATCGCACTCGCCGACATGCTGGACGACTGCATAGACATCTTCCCCAAACCACATTCAGCCCTTCTGCCACCGCTTTTCGACCTCTTCACCGACCGCCATCCCGAATGCGCCATGCCCCGCCGGGCCTTCAGCATCTACCCGATGCTCCAGCAGGTGTTCCTGAAGCGCGACGGACTTTTCATCGCCCTCAAAGGCGGCCACAACCACGAGTCGCACAACCACAACGACGTCGGCCAGTTCGTCATAGGCCAGCATGGGCGCTTCACCGTGCTTGACCTGGGTTCGGCAACCTACGACCAATCGACATTCTCCTCCCAGCGCTACAGCAACTTCCCGCAAAGCGGCTTGAGCCACAATCCGCTCGTCTTCAACGGCATCCCGCAGGAGGCGGGTCACGGCTGCGCCACGCAATTCGAGGCCAGCGGGGATGAAGACGCCTTCTCCTGCCGAATGGAAATCAGCAGTTGCTATCCAGCCTCCTTGGGGCTTCTGTCCTATCATCGGACATTCTCGTATGACGGCCACACCTTCACGGTGCAGGACAGCTGGAAGGCTTCCACTCCCCTGAAGCCGACCATGACACTGCTCCATGAAACATCTAAACCGCTTGTCCAGTGCGACTTGCCACAGACGACGGAGGAATACCCCATCTCCGATGCCTGGCTTTCGCACGCCTGGGGCAACATGCTCTATCGCACTCTCATCACCGCCCCCGAGGCAACGGAGGGAATAATTACACTGTCCTTCCCCCTGTAAAGACCACGCAAGCCTCGCCTTGTCACATCTTCCTTGGACACGTTCAAGAAGATACGCCAACCTGCCCGCAGGGCCAAGGTCTTGCGTTGCGTTCCCTCCTTGTGCCTTTCCTATGAAACATGGCATGGGTTATGTTGACGGCGGTGGGACGCCGCCGCACTGAACAATATGGCCAAACAAAAAACCCGCAGTCCTTGGCGTGGACAACGGGTTTTCCAGTGAGCTGTCTAGACAGCGGCTCTCGCTACAATGCGGGCAATGTATTATGCCTCAGCGGCGGGAGCGGGGAGGATATTGATGGTGCGGCTGCTCTTCACGAACTGGACGATGCCATCGATGAGGGCGAAGACCGTGTAGTCACGTCCCAACCCGGCATTTTTGCCAGCGCGGAACTTGGTGCCGCACTGCCGCAGAATGATGCTGCCAGCGGTGACGAACTGTCCGCCGTATGCCTTCACGCCACGGTATTTCGGATTGCTGTCCCGACCATTGCGAGTGGAGGATTGACCTTTCTTGTGTGCCATTTTCGCGTTCCTTCTGGGTATGATTATCTCTCGGAAAATTCAATTTTCGTATCTCATAATGTAATCCGCATTCCCAAATATTCAATCTCCCAACCGATAAATTGTTGCAGTTTGCCGAAAAACAGGCCATTTTTATGCGAAAAGCAACTGTTCAGCCCCCACCAGTTTTGACATGCCAGGCATCGTGGTTTGATGCAGCCTGGAGTACTGATGGGAAGCGTTATCGTTGTCCAGAAGGAAAGGGCAAAACCAGTGCGATAGTGAACTTCCGTAAAACTGACCAGGCCGATGATGGACAGAAGCGACGCCATGTCCCCGACGGCAATCACATACCGTCCGCAAACCCTCCCCACAGAACAGAAACTTGTCACATCCCGCAGATAGCGCCGTGTGCGAAATGCCATCCACAGCACAAAAACCAAGGGAATCAATACAATGGCAAAATCCAGAATTGACATGGCGCAGTTGGCATTCAGAACCACAGACTACTTCAAACCCCAGAGCCCCTTGCCATCCCTCACTTAAACGGGTCGTGAATCTTTTCGGGATGTTTTTGCAGCCAATTCTGGACTTCGGTGGTGATTCGTTCCGTCCTTTGATGCAAGACAGGCAGTTCCTTGAGAGCCTCGGTCGAGCCCTTCCCTTCCTCAATTCCATCGCGCAGACGATAATAATCCGCCATCACGGCAACCAGTTCATCACGCATACGGTTGAAGTCAGGGTCAGGATGTGCGCACCAGCGTTCATAGCGCGGTGTGTTCTTGCGCATTTCTGGCGTTACCACGAGTTCCAGGCCACAGCACAAGGCGAAATCGGTCTCGTCCAGCATCTTCTGGATGACGTTCATCTCCCGCAAAGCCGTCCCCAAGGGCGCATTGTCGATTCTCCGTTGCAGTTCCGCGTAAGCATTCAGCGCTTTCTCCAATGCCTGACGGGGAGGCAATGAGGAGAATTTCTCCAGCGGCTCCACCGCAATCTCGTCCCCTGCCGCCTGCTGAGCCAGCAGCAGATACCGCGAGCACTCCGCCTGAAAACGGGAACGGAAAGCCACATCCAGTTCGCTGAAATCCGCGCCATGGTAGAAATACGCGGCATCGCCTGGCAACAGCCGAATGCTGACCTCACGCCCATTGACTTCCGACAACTGGGAGAGATTGAAGTTCTTGCCTTCGGGCAATGTCAGAATGGCGTTCTCCCCGCCATCGGGATTCTGGTTGACCGCCAGCAGCAACTGTCCTTGCGGAGTTTTCAGGGCAAACAGTTTGATGGCCGCATCGTCATAGAAACGATTAGCGGAACGATAAGACCCACAGGAAACAGCGACGTCAGCGGGGAGTTCGACGGGCGTGGCCTCCGTCAGCAATGGCCCGACCGTGGCAAACGCCTTTCCCGCATCGGCAATTCCCTGCCAAACGGTGGTCAGTTGCCCAGCCCCTCCCATTGGGGCGTAGCGGTAGAGCGTGTAGTTCATCATCCAGGGCCAGTTCCAGTTCGGAAAGCCGTGCCAGAAGATGCCCTTGCAACCTGCGGCCGCGGCCAAATGCAGCATCAGGCGATACTCGCCCGCCGTGGGCAGCGCATAGACGACATTCGAGGTGTCGGGACCGCCCGCAAAGCCCTGCGGAACGAACCAGACGGGCTTGCTCCCCGCTTTCTTCACCAACTGAGCAAACTCCCGATAGACGCTCCAGGGATTGTGCCCCGAGGCATTCTCGCGCTTGACGGGATACCAATCCCCCACAAACACCGGCAGATAGGGCATCAGGTCAACCGTGGAGGAGTTCAGATAGGGGAACGGGAGAATGTGCTTCGGCAACATCTCCTGGAGTTCCTGGTGGGCGCGCAGCATCACCGAAGCATTTTGAGGCAGCAGTTCATCTCCTGTGAAAATCAGCGGAATCACATCCTGGTAATCCTGGATGAACGACTGAAGGCCTGGATGCTCCATGATTTTCTTCATGCGCGGCCAGTCGTTCTTCATGTACTTTTCCACATCAATGTCCTTTTTATAGACAAAAAGGGTGGAGAGGAAAAGTTTCAGATGATATTTTCTGGCCATTTCTCCTTGGAAGTGCCGCCCCTGTTCATCGCGGAACAGTTTGTGCCTCTCTCCCCAGATGGTCGTCTCAAAGGCATTGAAATAGTTGTTGACCAGCAACCTCATCAGGCGGCGATTCAGCATGACAAACTGACGGCTCGCGCCAATCGACTGATGAAGCCCCGCCATCTCTGGCTGGTTCAGATTGCCCAATCCCGTCGAATAAGGGAAGAACCCCTTCCATTGCGGAGGCAACTCCGTCTGCAAGGGTATGGGCGGCATCTTCATCGGCTTGACCTCGTAAACCTTCTGGCGCCTGCCTGCCTCATCCGAATAGACATCGGACGAACAGGGGACGACGGATATCGTCGAAACCAGAGCCTTTTCCTCCCCAGGCATCAGGACAAAAGGACGGTGATACCATTCAATGGTGCTGGTGGCTGGCTCCATGCGGAAGAAGTCATACATCCGCGACACCTCCGTGGGGACGAATTCAAACAGCAAGGCCACCTTCGCCTCCTCGTAATACTTCGCCTGCCAGCCAGCCCGAAACAGGTCCTGAACCACGGAGTTCAGCCCATTCAAAGGCTCCCCTGTCTGCCGAAACACAGTCAGCCAGTCGGGGGTCGGCCATGAGAAAGTGCCAGGACGGGAACTGATGAGATTCTGAATCCGCTGGTCAATCTTCATCTTCTCCGCCGAGGTGTTTTTCAGCGTCAGAGTGAAGCGCACGCCTGATTCGAGCAGTTCATATTTTTTGCGGACATCCAATCCCTGAAGCGCGCCAGAACTGACCAATGCGGAGTATTCCCGCATATTCTTCTCTGACGCGCTACGCACAAAAGGGCGGCGCAGCAACTCCCCAGGCATGGCGTTTGACGGCAGAATGACCTGGCATAATCCCCCCAAACGGGTAATCTGGTTGGCGGTGGTGAACTCGAATTCCTTCTCCTTCCAGACCAGAGATTCGATTCCGCCGCCGACCTCGGGATTAATCTTCACCTTGACCTTGCCGTTTTCCAGCAGATTGCCAGAGCGGATTTCCAATTTCGCGTCATCGAACTGTACATCCTGGTCAACGCCGATGACCTGAAGGCTCATGCGTATTTTCGCCACCCCCTCCGGCACGGCAAACTTCATGACCAGTTTCTTCCACTGCTCCCCCGCATTCATCCCCTGCATCCGATAGTGCTTGTTCCACTCGGTGCCCAGACGTTTGCCGTCGCTGTTCAGAAAGTAGATTCGGATGTTTCCGCTCCCCTTGCCCTTCAGCATGACTGAGGCGGTAACTTCGTCCCCATTGGCGACTGGCAGGGCCTTCGCATAGTCCGCCGAGCAGAACGCCTTGTCCTTGGTTTGGAGCCGCAGGGCGTTCTGCCCCGTCAAACCTGGATTGGCAAGCGTGATGTCGCAGGCGTCACTTCCGTTGTTCAGCATGCAGTTCCAGTCCTTGACCAACTCCACCTTGTAACGCTCCTTCTTCAGCGGAAGCGTCTCCTCAAACGAACTGTTGGTGAGCAGATTGCCCACCTCGACCGCGGAAACCGACAGCAATGCGCAAAAAACAATGACTCCAAAAAACCTCATGATAAAAAACCTCCTTACATGGAAAGCGGTTCCGTGACGCCGCGAATGTCAGCCGGCACGGCGTTCCACAGGTCACTGGCGTATGACGAATAATTCGTCCACGCCTCCTTCACGAACTCGACATGCCCGTCAATGAAACTCTGGTTCCGCCCTTTGCCGTGCGCCCCCCAGCGTCCGACGTTGGCGGTGCGGGTAGTATGGATGAAAAAGCCTGCGTTGCCGCCATTTAACCAATAGGTGGAGTTGCCTTCCTTGC
>JAFRLP010000498.1 GCA_017431185.1 Victivallales bacterium
GTGAGGCAGGTCTCCCAGCCGGTGCTGTCGCGGAGACCGATGAGGGTGATGACATCCTCCGGCTGGGTGGCGTCGGGGAAATGGCGTCCTTCTCCGGTGTGGGTTTCGATGTCCAGCTGAAGTCGGCGCAGTTCGTTGAAGGTCATGCCGCCGAAGAGCCTGGCGGAGTTCAGCGAGAGGAACTGCTGGGTGAAGTCGCTGAATACGCGGTATGGGCTATGGTACGAACTCGGCGTGACCCCCGTGAGGCTCTTGAGTTCCTTGAGCGCGGCGGAGTAGCCGTTGTAGTCCTCGAATACCACGCGCGCCCGATAGTGTCCCTCGCCCGTGAGCGGGATTGTCTCATGTGGGGCGGTCAGGGCCTCGGCGAGTTGCGGGGAACTCGTCAGGAGCCATGGGTGGAAGACCGCCTCCTCGCGGGCGACAGTGGAGTCCGCCAGGCGGCGATAGAGCACCGCCTTGCCTGAGAATCCCGGTTCAACCGCCACCAGCCGGTCAATCGTGTTGGGAATGAGTGTCGTCAGATCAAGAAAAGCCATTTTTTGCCTCCCCGTGGATAAATCCGCAGAATTGCGGGAAACGGATGTGAAATCGCGGAAATGTGACCTATATTAAGAGGTGATTGCAAAACTCCCATCCCAACCGCCTTCACGGCGCGGCGCGATGGCCTCATCGCTTGTGGCGTCTTGGCGGTTGGTCGGGAGCTTTGCCATTACCTCTTCATACTGTAGTGCATTTTCTTGTCTTGGCAACGAAGCACCCGCTTTTTTCTGCAATTCCCAATTTTTTTGTTTCATCTCTATATCCATAGATGTCGAATAGTCCACAGCAACCTACTTCATCGGAAACGGGCCATACGGGCGATGAGCGCTTTGCGCGTCGCCTGAGGGCCGGAGACTTTTTCCTGCTGGTGGAGGTGCAGCCACTCCTCCCTGCCGATGGCCAGTTGGCTGAGCGGCAGAAGCAGTTGCTTCGCTCGTGCGCGACGGAGGAGCGCGTGTTCGCCATGGTCGTGACCGACCGTGTGGCCGGGGAGGAGACGCCCGGGCCGCTCGCCCTGGCGGAGGACGCCGCGGCCATCACGGCCAAGCCTGTGGTGTGCGTGGTGTCGGGGAAGGGGGTGGACAGTGACCACCTGGCTGCCCAGGTCAGCAACATCCGCAAGTTGGGGCTGCGGGACTTTCTGGCGGTCACGGGCGATTTGTCCGACAAGCATCTGGAAATGGCGGCCAATGCGGAGGCTCCCGCCGCCACATTCCGCTACGACTACACTGACAGTCTGGATTCGCTGCGGCTCATTGGCGGCTTGGGGGCGGATAACATGGCGGGGGCTGTGGTCAATCCCTTCAAGTATCTGCCCGAGGATTTGCTCTGGCAGTATGCCAAGATGGTGCGCAAATGCCAGGCAGGGGCGCGGTTCATCGTCTGTCAGGCGGGCTGGGACATGGCCAAGTACCAGGAACTGGTGTGGTACGCTCGTGCCCGGGAGATGCTCGTTCCGCTGGTGGCGCGTGTGGCGGTCATCGGACAGCAGGCCGAAGAGGGGAAAGTCGGAACGGAACTGCCGCTGTTCCTGAGCGCGACATACGCCCGCAAGGATTGCGAGCGCCGGAAGGCTCTGGAACTGGCGGCGCGCATGGCGGTGGGGTGCAGTCATCTCGGCTACAGCGGCGTGCTTTTCCAGGGCGTGAAGGACGCGGAGGAACTGCACTATCTGCTGGACACATTCCAGGCCATCTGCGGGGCTTTGCCCAATTGGTCTGCGTGGGCGCAGGATTGGCGTGACCGGTTCCAGGGTGTGTCTTTCGTGCCTTTCGTCGAGAACTACTCGCGCAAGCCTCCGTTCTACCTGTACCGTGCGCTGATGGACCCCGCCGTGCGCGACTACTCCTTCCATGCGGCCCGCCCTGTTCAGCCAAGGATTCCGGGTCCCCGGTTGGTTGACCGCCTCAGCGAATGGCTGTCCCGCGAGGGCACTCCGCAATGGCTGCGCCTTTCCCTGGGAAAGTGGCTGCGGGGAGGGCGGGAGGAGGGTCAACTCTGCCACGGCCTTGACAATTATCCCTGCCCGAAGCATCTCTGCTCCGGCCCCTGTGGCGGCAGTCATGCGGATGGCACCTGCGAGGCGGGCAAAGTCCCCTGTTTCTTCCAGCGGGTCTGGCGTCTGGCCGCCAGCCAGGGGCAGTTGGAGCAGTTGGAACGTGAATCACAGTCTGAAAACAGCAGATGAGCAGAACCGAGTTACCATTGACAGGCGAGGATTCCTTCTTTGCCCGGCTGTTCCAGGGCCTGCCGACAATGCCGGAAAGCGTGGTCGTCCCCCCCGGCGATGACTGCGCGGGCGTGCGGATGGAGGGGGGACGGCTGCTGCTGGTCGCCGTTGACCAGCTGGTCGGAGACCGTCATTACTGGGCGACTGGCGAGAGTTCCACGCCGCCCCGCCTGGCGGGACGCAAGTTGCTGGCGCGGAATCTGAGCGACATCGCCGCCATGGGCGGTTTCCCCACCTTCTGCCTGCTGGCGGGTGCCTTCCCGAAATCCCGTTCCCAATCCTGGCTGGAGGAGTACTACGGCGGTATCATCGACACCGCCCGCGAATACTCCGTGGCCATGATTGGAGGGGACTTCGCCGCCACCGCCAAAGGGGATGAGGTGGCCAGTCTGACCATTCTGGGAGAGGTCGAGGAACGGCAGGCGCTTCTCCGCTCCGGCGCACATCCGGGGGACTGCCTGTATGCCACCGGCTGCTTTGGCAGTTCCTTTCCCTCCGGGCATCATCTGGAGTTCACGCCGAGATGCCAGGAGGGAAGGTGGCTGGCCACGCATCGGCTGGCCTGCGCCGCCATGGACGTCAGTGACGGTCTGCTGGTGGATTTGGCGAGAATCTGCCGCGCCTCGGGGGTGGGGTGCCAACTCGATTTGAACAGGATTCCCCGACGTACCGCGCAGACCACCATTCAGCAGGCGCTGACGGACGGGGAGGACTACGAACTGCTGTTCGCCGTCCCCACCGCCGCCGAACAGGAGTTGCTGCGCCTCTGGCCGTTCCAGACCGCTTTGACCAGATTGGGGACGTTTGACTCCTCGGGGGGGATGAAAGATCAGGATGGACGGCCATTGTCCATCGCGGGATGGGACCATTTTCAACGTTGAGGCGGAGATGAGAATCATCAGCAAA
>JAFRLP010000499.1 GCA_017431185.1 Victivallales bacterium
GGCTTCTCTTCCATGCCAAATGCGAGTCTGGCGCTCCGCTGGAGTTCTGCTCGCTGGAGCATATTCCGGCCATCACCCGCTGGTGCCGCAAGTACGCAGGAGTGGTGGAGCATGCGGCGGGGGCGCTGTGCAACTGGAAGTTTCTGGGCTTCAACGGCGGTCTGGCGCAGGAGGCGGCTGGCCTGTATGCGATGGGGGAGGGGAGGGATTTGCCCCGTCGCCTGGCCATCCGTGACTTTGGTCTGGCCAACGCGCGTCAGGTTTTGCGCGCCTGGCGCGAGTTTGACCGTGCGATGTCGTTTCATCCCTTCTCCAACCAGAGCGCGGGGTATTTCAAGGGGCCGTTCTTCATCGGTCCCGCGCAGCCGCTGTTTTTTGAGGAGCCGCGCGAGGTTCCCGATTGCTTTCTGAATCCTACGGGCCATCGCCCGATTTGGATGACCAATCTGCGTTTTGCAATGCCCTTTGGCGTTCCGGCAATGCTCCGCGCCCTCGACAGGATGCTGACGCATTGGGAGAAGGGGTGCGCCTTCCTGGAGGGGATTGGCGGTCGTCACGCCGCGCTTGCCTCCCTTTTTCTCACGTTTTTGCGCACTGCCAGCAACATGACGCGGTTCTTTGCCTTGCGGGACAGTTTGTGGGAGCGTCCGCTCTCCGTCGAGCGCCACCATCAGGTCATCGCCGAATTGGCGACCATTGCCAAGCAGGAACTGGCCAACGCCAAGGAGGCCCGCCGACTGCTCACCGAGTATCCCGATTTGAGTTTTTCTGTGACCTATCGGCACGGCGTCTGCCTGGAGAACCTGGACTGGAAAATCGCCCATACCGAGCATCTGCTTGCCAAGGAACTGCCCATGCAGGACTACGGCTTTGCCTTCTCGCGAAACCGCACCCCCGTCTGGACAGAGTGTTGAGGGTTTCATTGCCTGTCGGACGAGGGCTGACGATTTCGACTATGACGACCTGGAGGTCGTGGCAGGTTTTTAGAGAAGTGTATCACATCTGTGATACGCTTTTTTTGCTATTCGTCATCTTCTGTGAGTTTCTTGAATTGACAATGCAAAATTATTAGGTACATTGTTGGTGGGCATTCAATTTGACAATGACCACAGACAATGGCAATGAAGACGGAACGCAACAGTCGCAGAGAGTTGGCGCAGCGGCTCAAGGAGGACATCTACCGTCACGAGCGCAAGGCTGGTGAACGAGTAGGCTCCGTGCGTCAATTGGCTTTGCGTTATCATGCCAGCACCCTGACCATTGCCCGCATGCTGGATGACCTGATCGAGGAGGGCGTTCTCTGCCATGACGAAAACGGCTGGTTCAGGATTCTCCAGGAGCCTCCAGTGCTGCCCCGCATTGGCTATGCGGGGTATCCTCTTCTGCCTCATGGAAGCATGGACTGCCTACGGGAGGACGCCACTAAGAAACTGTATCGCGAGTTTGAGAGACTGGAGGTTTCTCCACGCATCATCGGCTTTCACGAATTACGGGATATGGAGAGCGCACGGGTGCGCTTGAAGGGCATCAATGGTCTGTTGCTTAACGACGGATTTGTAGATGACGTCACGATGCGTCCGATCCGGGAACTGGATATGCCGATTGTCCGCATTGGGCAGGCCTTTGCCGATGACATGATGCTGACAAGCAGCGAAGTGGTGCAGTGCTTCGACCCTGCGCTGGAGAAGTTTGCCGCCTATTGTGACCTGAAAAGTTACCGTCGCATCATGGTTTTGCACCACAATCACTATTCCAACTCCGTCAAACTGACGCAGAAAATCAATGCATTCCTCAAGAAAAAGGTTCCTAAGACGCCGATTGAGAACATCGTGACCCAGCAAAGAGGCGGGTGGAACGATGCGGAGATGGCGGCGTATTGCGTGTTTCAGGAGATGGAACAGCAGTCATGGAAGGACACCCTGCTGGTCTCCACGTCGGGCTACTGCACCCGAGGCGTCTGCCGCGTCTTGCGCAGCAGGGGCGAGTTGCCGGACATATTGAGCGTGGACAACCTGGAGGGATATGAGAAAAGCGCGCTTTTCAGCGACCCTTACTTCACGGCGATTGACCGCAATATGGGACGGATATTCTGCGAGGCGCTGAAACTGCTTTGCGAGCAGGTGCGCACCAGGGACGAGCGCAAGGTCGTCATCAAGATTCCCGCCAAACTGGTGATACGAAAAAGCATCACCCATGTAAACTCGGACTGGAGAGGAGGTGCGTGATGTGTCTCTCTGATAAACGCTCCATACGCCAAGGCAAGATAAACTGGCATCGGTGGATGCTCTACCACGACACGGGGCTTTCTCCTGACAGTGCCTCCTTGTTGACGGTCGATGCGCCTGTGCCCGAGGTGAAGGGGAGACGGCTTCAGGGAAAATCGGTGAACATTCCCGATGACGGGGTTGACTTGAATGGGCTTCTGGGCATTGCGGCTGCCGTCAAGACTCCTGCCTTGCTGGTGAAGGTGGTCTCCTGCGCCGAGGACAAATGCGTGAAACTGGGGCTTGCCGTCGATTGGTGGTTTGAATGCCGATGCAATGGGGAACTGGCATTGAGCACCTTACGCGGCGGCGGGAACATTGACGCCACCTTCAAATCCAGCGACCATTGCGTAGCCCTTCATCTTCGGCGTGGCAGAAACATCATTGCGGTCTTTGCGTTAAGCGGCTGTGGCTTTACTGCGGCTGCGGGGGAGCTGCCTGATATCCGACCAGTCGAATGCATTTCCCGTCACAACCTGTTGGAGGCACACGTCCCGTCCCGCATCGCTTTGCGTCATGGCCCCTATCTGATTCCCGCTCAGGCTCCAGGGCAGATTACCGTGGTCTTTCTCACGGAGGGGGCAGCGGGTGGCGGCGTCGAATATCGCAGAAAAGGGGAGGGCGGCTGGCTTGTCAGATGGGACTCCATCGGCGGCATACTGCGGGACAATGCGGAGGTGCATCGCGTGACGCTGGCGGGACTTCAGCCAAGTGCGGAGTATGAGTATCGTGTGGTGCTTGCCGACGGGAACGAACAGTGCCAGAAGTCAGCTGTCCACACCTTTCGGGCACCGCCTGACGATGACAGGGACTTTGCGTTTTTTGTCACGGGGGACACGCAGTTCGGCAACGCCAGGAGAGGGGGAGTCCTGGCAGGATGGAGAGGACTGCTGGAGAAGTCGGACTGGCATGTGAATCTGGGCGACCTGTCCTCCATTTTTGATGATTTCGACCTGATGCTTTTCAGCGGGTACTTGGATTGGCTTCCCGCAGATGTGTATCATGGCAAGCAATTTGTGGCGGTGCGCGGCAATCACGAATTGCGGGGAACGGAGCGCTGCCGCTGGTTTGATTTGCTGTCGGGTGACACCCGGAGGGGCTATTATGCGTTTCGGTATGGGCAAACCCTGTTCCTGGTGCTGGACACAGGGGGAGACCCCACGGATATGCGCAACAATTCAATGACTTCGGATTGCATGAGGGAGTACATGGCTGGACAGCGCAGATGGGTGGAGGCCCTGGTCGCCTCATCCGACTATGCAATGGCGCATTATCGCATTGTGCTGATGCACGAGGCTCCGCATTCGCACCGTCTGACGAAAATGCGGGAGACGGCGCGCTTCATTTTCGAGCCGCTTTGGCAGGTCTCCGCCAACCCGCGCCTGCGTATACACTTGTGCCTGACGGGACATATTCACAGCTATCGCCGGAGCGTTCCCGACACCATGGCCGTTTACGCCAATGCTCCTGTCAGGGGTGGCGATTGCGTCTGCGAAAGCGGGGAAGATGACCTGGCCCAGGGGGACAAATATCCCTTTCCGATACTCACGGTGGAGGGGCCAGGTGGCAAAAGCCCGCTGGATGTTTCGGCAACGCTGGTGAAAGTGTCTGCCAGGCGCATCGAAGTAAGGACATGCGATGAGAGAAGCCGTTGCTTTGACCATTTCTGCGTCACGCCGGATGGCGTGGTCTCCGAGAAGGACAACGGATATAAACGCGCCATGCTGAAATTATACAACTGCCCTTCACTCTAATCAAAGCCAGAAATATGCTTCTTCACAGATTGTTATACCAGGCTCCTGCGACGCTTTGCGCTGGCACTTTGCCAGTGCGCTCCACCTTTTATTCCTTTGACGGCGAGTCTGAGGCGCTTGACGCCGCTGGCGGCACATGTCACGGCCCCTACTGCATCTCCCTCAATGGCAAGTGGATGTTCCGCTATTATGAGTCACCCGCGGCGATTGACCAGGGGGACTTTGATGGTGATTGCACCGCCTGGGAGGACATCACCGTCCCATGCCCTTGGACAATGCAGGGGCATGACCATCCTCACTACACCAATGTGCAGATGCCTTTCCCCGAACTTCCCCCCAAAGTGCCCGACCAGAACCCGACTGGATTATACCGCAGGGAGTTCAGCGTGCCTGGCAGTTGGCAGAACCGCCGCGTGATACTGCATTTCGACGGCGTGGAAAGCTGCTTTGCCATCAGTGTGAATGGATTCGATGTCGGTTTTGCGAAGAATTCCAGGGGAGCGCATGAGTTTGACATCACCCAGTTCTGTCATCGGGGCAGGAACCGTCTGGCTGTGGTGGTGATGAAATGGTCCGACGCCAATTTCATTGAAGACCAGGACATGTGGTGGCATGGAGGGATTGTCAGGGATGTGCTGCTGCTAAGTCATCCCCAAAGCCATATTGCCGACATCTTTGCGCAGGCAACGCTGAAGGAGGACTGCAAGACTGGTTTTCTGGACTTTTCCTTTGCTGTGGACTTCGATGCGTCCCAGCAAGGTGTGACTGGCTGGCGGATGAAGGTGGCCCTGTTCGATTCCGCTGGCGAACCAGTGAGCGGGTTTCCGATGGAGTGCCCAGTCTGCAAAGGCTGTGTCCAGCCTGGCTACAATCCCTCCTGCGATGAGGTCAACCGCATTTGCTGTGACCTTCCCTCCGTGCAGGCCTGGAGCGCCGAGCATCCGAGGCTGTATAAGTTAAGCGCGGCTTTGGTGAGCCCTCAGGGAGAGATGGTGGAGGCAACGGCCATTCGCATTGGCTTCCGCAGGGTGGAGGTCAAGGAGCGCAAGTTGCTGATAAATGGTGAACCAGTGCGCATACACGGTGTGAACAGGCACGAATCCAATCCCCGCACAGGACGGACAGTCACACGGGAGGATATGCTGCGTGACCTCAAGATGATGAAGTGCTTCAACATCAATGCCATACG
This sequence comes from Victivallales bacterium, assembly GCA_017431185.1. The sequence goes on from JAFRLP010000499.1 coordinate 5,208, forward strand.
CACCTCCCATTATCCCGATGCCCCGGACTTCTACGACCTGTGCGACGAGTGCGGTTTCTATGTGTGGGATGAGGCAAATCTGGAGCATCATGCGTTCTACGGCAGCATCTGCGCCAACCCCGCATGGACGCCTGCTTTCGTCGAAAGGGTCACGCATTTGGTGGAAAGGGACAAGAACCACGCATCTGTTGTTGTATGGAGTCTGGGCAACGAGGCAGGGCAGGGAGCAAATCACGCCGCCATGGCGGGGTATGTCCGTTTTCGGGACAAGACCCGTCCCTTGAATTACGAAGGGGCCATCCACACATATACATACGACAACGAACCCAACAGGAACCTTTTCCTCACGGACATCGTGGGCCCCATGTACCCGCCCATTGCCAAAATCCGCAAATGGAGCAACGATGCGAAAAATGATCCGCGCCCCTACATCATGTGCGAGTATTCGCATTCCATGGGCAACAGCAATGGCGAACTCAAGGATTATTTCAGGGCATTTGACGAATGTGAGGGAATTCAGGGCGGATTCATCTGGGAATGGTGTGACCATGCCCTTTGCCGACGCGACGCCGGCGGGCGGGAATGTCTTGCGTATGGCGGAGACTTTGGGGACAGACCGAACGACGGCAATTTCGTCTGTGACGGATTGGTAGGGGCGGAGCGGGACGTGCATCCTGGCTTGCATGAATACAAGTTCCTGGCTCAGCCAGTGCATTTCCATGCGCTTAATCTGGAGAAACTGACGTTTGAATTGGAGAATCGCCAGTATTTCAGCGACTGGGCGGCCTTCCGACTTCGATGCGCATTTCAGGTGGATGGCATCGCCGTGGCGACGGCGGAGATGCCGATGCCTGCCGTTGCGCCCCAGTTTGGCGCCAGGGCAGGCGTCACGCTTGTCCCTCCTGACTGGGGCAAATTCTGCGGTTGTCAAGTCCACGTGATTTTTCAGGTGCTTCTCAAGGAGGCAACTTGGTATGCGGATGCGGGCTTTGAGGTGGCGCACTGGCAGTTTGCCCTGCCTGTGCATCTTCCTCCCTCGGAGGAAAAGCCGCTTATCGCCAAATTCGCGGTGGAGAAGAAGGACAATGGCCTTTCCGTTGTGGCAAGTGGCCTGGAGGCGAGATTCGGTGGCGGGGACGGGGCTTTGCAGCTGCTCCTTCCAGGCGGACTTGCCATCGCTGGGCCAAAGCCCTGCTTCTGGCGCGCGCCCATAGACAATGATGGCTTCAAGCTCCCGCAACTGAGCAACGACTGCCGTCCGCTGGAGTCATGGCTTGAGTTGGGATATGACAAACTGACCTGCTCAACGCGGAATGTCACCGTTTTGGGGCAGGTGGCTGAAATGACACGGGTCATTACCGCGCCAGGCATACAGGAGGCAACGCTTCGCCATTGGATGAAGGTGTCGGCGCTGGATTGCGGAGCAATCCGTTTTGAGAATGTTTTCGTGGTTCCCGAGGAGTTCAGGGATTTGCCGCGCGTCGGCCTGTTGTGGAAATTGCCGCTGGTGTTCAATGCGGTGGAGTATTGGGGGCTGGGGCCATTCGAGAATTACTGCGACCGTGATGCCGCGGCGGTTTTCGGGCGCTTTGCCATGCCAATCAGGGATTTGCCAGGTGCCTATCTGATGCCGCAAAGCGCTGGCAACAGAACTCAGGTGCAGGAACTGCATCTCCTGACCGATGGAATAACCTTGCGGATTGTCGCCAGGGACACGCCTTTCGAATTCTCGCTGCTTCCTTACGGCGATGACGAAATCTTTGCGGCACGGCACTGGCATGAACTGGGGGCGCAGCGCTTCTGGTACTGGCATCTTGATGCCAGGCAACGCGGTGTCGGCTCCAGAAGCTGTGGTCCACCGCCCCTCGATTCCTACTTGATTTCACCTGGTGAATATCACTTGAACTTTGAGATGTCGTTGCAGATGTAACATTAGGAGACGAAAATGAAACGAGAATCTTTCACGTTAATCGAATTGCTTGTCGTCATCGCCATCATCGCGATACTCGCCGCGATGCTTCTGCCTGCCTTGAGCAAGGCAAGGGCGAAGGCTCGGGCCACCAGTTGCATGAGCAACCTGAGGCAGATTGGCTTGGCGCATGCCCTGTACGTGGACGAAAATGAGGATTGGATTCTGCCCGTCTCCATTAACGTTCCTGATGCATCATCCAGCAATGGAGAGAAAACGATCTATTGGGTGAATGTGCTTGGCAACGGCAGTTACGGTGTGGTCTGGATTAGCTACAAACTTGGCACAGACTACAGCAAAAGCACATTCAAGTGTCCTGCAGAACCGAAGCCCTTTGACACGAACACCAATGGCAAGGGATTCAAGTTTTCGACGCACTATGGGTGCAACGGCATCCTCTGCGGCATATATTCCTCGACAAAAGGCTACAACAGATACAGAAAGACGGGTACGGTCAAATCCGCCAGTTCCGCGATGTATGCCTCTGACTTCTATAGGCTTGACAATCTCCAGAGCGATTATGTCGCCAGCACACGCTTCAACACCCGCCATTCCGCTGATTATCGTCAGAACATGGTGATGCTGGACGGGCATTGCGAGTCGTTTACCTTGAATGAGATGCGCAATTGGCCGAAGGAGAGTTACAATCAGGATTGCCCAGACGTCAATGACTTTGACCATTTCCTGCTTCGTGGCTTCAAGTGGTCTGAATAACTGAGTGGTAGCGGCGGCGTCCCCGCCGCCGTCGGCACAGCGCATGAAACACAGGCGACTGCGCGGATGCAGTTGGTACACCCCCTGTGTTTCATCGGAGTAAAGGTAGCGGCGGCGTCCCTGCCGCCGACAACACAACGCACGAAACACGGTGTGTTTCATAGGAGATTTTGGCAGAGCAAGAGGAGACATTCGATGAGAAACGCTTTTTTGATGATGAAAGGAATGCATGCCATTCTTTTCTGGTTGGCGCTGTGCCTTGGCCTTCACGCCAAGGATGTACTGGTGGCTGACTTCGGCAGACAGGACGGATTCCGGCTGTTCGATGGCGCGCAGTTGAAGGACGGACGCCTCACTCTTCGGGGAAGCAAAAGTCATGCTGAGGTGGTGGGCAGTGAACGCTTCAAAGTCGGCCGGGGCGGACTGACCATCAGTTGCATTGCGGCCTTTGACAAACTTCCTGCATTGGGACAGGACCTTTTCTGGAAGAAGGACAGTTGGATGCTTTCCAGATTCGACAGCGGCGCCATGACCGCCTATCTCCACAACGGAAGCAACTTCACCGCCCGAACCAATGGCGGTGGCGCAGCCGCAGAACCTGGTGTCTTCAACCACTATGCCCTGACCATCCGGCGGTTTGTCCAGACCGAGGAGGGAAAATACGGCTACATCGTTGAAATATTCATCAATGGTGAACTGGAGGCACGAACCGAAAACTTTGACTTGAAACTCAATGAGCCGGACGAGCCGGTGCAGCTGGGGCGGGGCGCCGCTGGCGACGTCTGGGCGATGAACGGTCAAATCGCCTTCTTCCGAATGGAGGACAGGGTGCTTTCCCAGGAGGAACTTTATGAGGAGGCGAAGAAAAGCGGGCTGGTCAAGATGAAGCCAAGTCGATTCAAGGAGATTGGCGAACCGCTGAAGGCTGCATTGGAGTCATTGCCGCAGGCGCTTCCGGAGCGTCAATGGCTGGTCGGGGCGTTCAGACGCGCTGCGGTGAATGGAGCCAACCAGGGAACGCTGGCCGCCGCTCTTGGCAAACTGCAGGGCATTTCCGCGAAGACATTGGAGGAGGCCGCCGAGAGGATAAATGCGGAGCAGGAGATGTTCAGGCTTCTTGTGGGCAGCCGTGCCGCCCTGTGCTATGTGGTGAAGGACTCTGGCTCGGCATTTCCCCTGTGCGGCATGTATGACCGGAAAAGCGGGCGGGAGATTTTCGGTCGGCAAACCATGGATTTCAGGCTCAAGACCGCCATTGGCAAGAAGCGGAGCGGGTACACGGCCACGGAGTCACCGTGGCAGAAGGAGGTGGCCGTCTCCGGCAACCAGGTGACCATGGTGTTCAGGAACGCGGCTGCCCTTGTCACCCTGACGCAGGTCTTCGACGGCATTGCCCGGCTGGAGAGCCACATGGACGTGAAGATGACCGACCAGCGGCAACTGCTCCAGGAAGTCGTCTTCCCGCAGACTGTGTTCGCCAGGCTGGACAGAGGCGTGGACAAGATGGTCTATCCCTGGCAGGAGGGAGTCATTGTCGAGGAACCCACTGTGAAGAACCATTCGCGCGTGCGTCAGAACATGTTCTATCCGCGCTCCTATCTTTCCATGCAGTTCGGTGCGTATTACGATGATGCGAGCGGCGTCTATTTCGCGTTTGAGGACCCCGACGCCGAGGTGAAGCAGTACTATGCCCAGGGGCAAAGGGGCGAACTTGTGGCGATGTGGACTGGCTTCGCGGCCTGGCCGCCTGGCTGCGTGGGCGGCAATGGCTACAATATGAGCGGCGTCTCCGCCATCGAACTGTATGACGGCGAATGGTTCGAGGCGACAAAAGTCTATCGCAGATTCCTCGAAGGCAAGGCGAAATGGTGGGTGAAGGAGGTGCCGCGGAAGGACACAGCCAAACGTTTCCGCGACCTGCCTTTATGGGTCCAGGTGCAGCAATCCCACATGGTGTACAGGAAAGACCCCAGGATTCTCGCCGAGGAACTGAAACTTTTCCGCGATTACCTTGAACTCCCATACGGGGTGCATTTCTATGGCTGGGATGACCGCAGAAAGAATGACTGGCCGCATTTCCTGCCCAGTGACGAGTTCGCGGATACCCTCAAGGACATTGGCGAAAGGACGGACATCTACATCAAGCCCTACACGGACGCGCGGCTTTGGGCCGTGAAGGACGGCGGCTACGGAAAATTCGACTATATGTTCACCAGCCACGGCAAAAAATACGCCGTCAAGAATCCCGATGGCTCGATGAACTATGAGAATTACAGGTCATACGCCACCAAGGACCCCACCATGTGCGCCTACGCGATCATGTGCCCTGGAGCCGTTGGTTGGCAGGACACCATGGTTGAGATGGTGACGCGCGTGCTGGGCTATGGCGTGCCGTCCGTGTATCTCGACGAAATCGCCGCCGCGCGTCCATACAACTGCTTTGACGGCGGCCACGGGCATCTCATCAACGACCCGAAGGTGTGGATTGCCGGCCACAGAAAATTCATGACCGAAATCCGCCGCAGAAGACCAGGCGCATTCTTCGACTGCGAGGACGGGGCGGAGGCGTTCCTCGACATGCTGGACGGCATGATGATTTGGCGTTGGCATGGCGTGACCCCCATTTTCAACGCCATTTATCACGGCAGAATTCAGTTTACGGGACGCCATTACAGCCGTCCGTATGGCGATCTGAACGCGGCGCACAGGCAGTTCTTCGTCAAGACGGCTGTGCAGTTGGTGGGAGCGGAGCAGCTTGGCTGGTTTTTGATGTTTCATCTGCAGTTTCCGCAGCGCCGTCTTTTCATCAAGAAGATGTCCCATGTGCGCAATATGCTGCTGGAGTATTTCAACGAGGGCGAGATGCTGGCCCCGATTTCGTACATCAGGCATCCAGGCACGGACAAGTGCAATTGGACAAAGATGTTCGGCGGAAACGTGCAGACCGACAAGGTGGTGTCGGGGATTTTCCAGCGCAAGGATGGTGTTGCGGTGGCGATATTCGTCAATCCATACGGGGAAAGTGCTGAGTTTGAGCCTGATTTCAGGCGTTACGGCAAGGCGGTGGTGGCCGTGCTTGGCGAAAACGGGCGTCTTGCTGGCGCGAGGATGACGCTGGCGGCAGAGAGCGCCGCCATTGTTGTTCTGGCCAACCACCTGGATGACGCGGCCAGGAAAGAGGCGGACAGGATTGGCGAATATATGCGGCGCATTGGCGGATTTACGGCAGGAGCCTCGCCTGATGCGGTGAGGTAGCCTGGGACGGCTGAGTAAAGGTGGCGGCTGCGCCCTCGCCGCCGTCAGCACAACGCAGGAAACACGGTGTGTTTCATAGGAGTAAAGGTAGCGGCGGCATCCTCGCCGTCGTCAACACAACGCACGAAACAGAGGCGACGGCGGGGACGCCGTCGGTACACCCCGGTGTTTCACAGGAGTGATTACTCAGCAGCACCTTACACCTGGCTGCGGTATTTCCTGAACCAGTTCCAGAAGGCCGTCGGGGTGGAAAAGCCCAGTTCATAGGCCATCTCCTTTTGGCGGATACCGCGCTTTTTTGCACTGCGGATATATTCCAGCCGGACCTGATCGATGAACTCGCCCACCGTTATGCCGGTCTCATTTCGGAACTTGTGGGCAAGATACCCCCTCGTGTAGCCGGAGATTCCGGCCAGATGTTCCAGAGAGCACTCCCGTCCATTCCGCGAAAGGATGTAATCCTTCAGATTCCGCATGAGAGTATGTTTGGGCGCCTGCCCTGTCTGCGCTTCAATCTGGAACGCCATCTCATCCAGAATGGCATTGATTGGGGTCTTCAGGTAATCCTCCACCTTTTTTTCGGTGACGTTTTCCTCCTTGTCCAGCAGATTCCAGCGGGTTTTGATCATGCTCACAAGAAATTCGGGCATGAAGAGGCGGCTCATGTCCGTCAAGCCATGGACTTGACCATTCTGCGTGACTTCCAGGATGGAGAGATGCATGGTCCTGCCATGGAAATATCCCCAGAGGTGCAGGAGACCGTTGTCTTCCCGTGTATAACGGTGCCCATGGGAAAGTCCGGAGTCAAAAAGGAAGAGAGTCCCCCGTTCGCAAGGATACACGCTGTCGTTGCACAGATAGGCTCCGCCGCCGTGGAGCACGAAGAGGAATTCCCGCGACGGATGCGAGCTCCGCTGATATTTCCAGCACAGCTCATGACCGCAGGGAGGCGTCGCTCTGCTGATGATTCTCCGAACGCCCTGTCGCAGGATGTCTACGATTTCCTGTTTTTGCAGCATTTATCAATAATTACGTATTTTTATCGCCTTTCATGTATTGATATATCCATTTTTATGATGTATAATATAAACGCAAAGATGAGATTTGCAACCGTTTGGAGTCTCATTTTTGGAAATCTGTTCGTTCTGGAGATGCAGGAAGATGGAACTCGCTGTCAGAGGTGGAAAACCCGTATTTGAACTCCCTGTGGAATTGCCGCAGTGGCCGCCGGTGGATTCCGGCACGGCTGATGAGCTCAGGCAAATCTACCTGAGTCGCAAATGGTCTTTTTACGGTTCCCGTGAGGTGGAGTTCAACCGGCGTTTTGCCGAATACACCGGCGCGTCCGGGTGTACCATGATGGCCAACGGAACGGTCACTCTTGAAATGGCCATGCTGTGTCTGGGAATCGGCCCCGGGGATGAAGTGATTGTGCCCGCGTTCACTTGGCTGGCCACTGGGGAGTCCGTGGTTTACCGCGGCGCCATTCCGGTCATTGTGGATACGGAAAAAGACACCTTCTGCATGGATCCGGACCGCTTTGAAGAGGCCATCACCCCGAAGACCAAGGCGGTCATCCCTGTCCATCTTTTCGGCTCAATGGCTGATATGGACAGAATCGCTGCCATTGCCCGCAAACACGGACTGGCAGTCATAGAGGACTGTGCGCACGCCCATGGCGGCGAATGGGCCGGCAGGCATGTCGGAACCATTGGGGATATCGGCAGTTTCAGTTTTCAGCAGAGCAAAACCATGGCGTGCGGCGAGGGTGGAGCGTGCATCACGGCAAGCGAGGAAATCAACGAAACGCTGGGGCGTCTTTCGCATATCGGCTATCAGTATGGTTCCAAACAGGGACAGGCCGGCACTCCGCCGCCGTCGGGGCTGATTTGCCGGAATTACCGCATCACGGAATTTCAGGCGGCAATCCTGCTCTCGCAGCTGAAACACCTGAAGGAGGATACGCTTCTGCGGGCGAAAAATGCCGAGTTCATCCGAAAACGCCTCAACGCCATTCCTGGGGTTCAAGTCCAGGCACCGGGCCGCAGGGCCACGTTGCAGAGCTACTACAAATTCGGCATTCGGCTTGAGCCTGCGATGCTGCGTCCAGGACTGACTCGTCAGGATGTGCTGGAGGCTCTTCGTGCGGAAGGCGTCAACATCGGGATTGGTTGGCAGGGCGGTGTCATGTACCGTCAGAGGCTCTGGAGCATCCCCGAGAGCATGTACCGCATCGCCAGCAGTGAGAATGCGGAACGGCTCGTGCAGGGGGAACTGCTCATCTGCGACCTAAACTGGCTGATGCTTTCAGAGGAAGATACGGAGCGTTTCTGTCAGGCCTTTGAAAAAGTCATGGCAGCCTATTCCAGATAAGGGGAAATGCATGCGGGAACTGAGTTTTTTTGACGTCTGCTGCCGAGTGGGAGATACACCCGAGCGGCCCTTTCCCGACATTCCCGGGCTGTTGGTCGACATGGACAAGTTCGGCGTTGACAGGGCGTTGGTGCAGCACAACGCCCTCGGAACAATGGGCGCTGAAAACACCAATGCCGCGCTGGTGGAAATGCTGAAGGAACAGGATCCGGAGAAACGTCTGGAATGTGCCTGGTGCATTCTTCCCTCCCAATGCGGGGAACTTCCGGAGCCGGAGGCATTTTTCTGCGCCATGAGGGAAAACAGAGTCCGTGCCATAACCCTGGACCCCTTCAGTCACCGCTTCATTCCCTGCCGTCTCACGGTCGGGAAATATCTGGACGAGGCTGTAAGACGCAGAATTCCCGTTCTTCTGAACAGTTTTGCAGGAAAATGGGCCGAACTCTACGCCTTTCTGCGTGAGTTTCCGGATTTGCTGTGCATCATCCACGGCGGGGATAAATGGGGCTGTGACCGCTTCTTCCGGCCTCTGCTGGAAGCCTATCCGGGCGTCCGGCTGGAGCTTTCGGGTTACTGGGTCCCCGAAGGCATCGCCGACCTGGCCGGAGTCTATGGCGCGGAACGACTGCTCTACGGCAGCGGTTTTCCTCGTTACAATCAGGGCTCCTCCATGCTGCAGTTGAAATATTGCGGCCTGGATGAACGGGATATTGCACTTATCGCCGGGAAGAATCTTGAAAACATGCTGGAGGAGTCATCATGCTGAAACAATGTCTTTGGGAAAAAGAGTGTTCCATCGCACAGTCGTTTTGGCGGGACGGGAAAGCGGATTTTCCCATTTACGACATGCACGCCCACATGGGGAGGCATTTCGCGCAGTATCATGCCCGGTGCGAGGCGCCGGAAATGATCCGTCATGCGGAACGCATCGGCGTGAAGCGGATTTGTTTTTCACACTATTCCGTGCTTCGCGGGTCGGCAAGCAACGCGCTGGCCGCAGACATCTGCCGGAAGTATCCTGGAATCCTGCGGATGTACGTGGGGATCAACCCGAATTATCCGGAACGGATACGCCGGGAGCTGGCCGACTACGACAAGTATCTCCCCTTCGCCATCGGGCTCAAATTTCTGGCGGACTACCACAAGGTGAAAGTGACAGATTCCGCCTATGCCTACGCCCTGGACTTCGCTTCCGAACGGGGACTGCCCATTCTCAATCACACCTGGGGAGGCTCTCCTTTCAACGGAGGCGCGGTCATGCTTGAAGTCGTGCAGCGGTATCCCAAGGTGAAATTCATCCTCGGACACAGCATTTTCCGCGAATGGGATTACGCCGAGCGCTGCGTCAAGGAAAGCGCCGGCAACGTCTGGCTTGAACTTACCGCCATTCCGGGCGAAAGGGGTATCGTCGAGAATCTGGTCCGCCGGGTGGGCAGCGAGCGCATCCTTTACGGAACGGATCTTCCCTGGTTCGATGAATATCAGGCTGTGGGCGGCGTGGTTTCGGCCGATATTTCAGAGGAAGACATTCGCAACATTCTTTATCGCAACGCAGACAGGATTTTGGGGAAGGGCTGGTAAAGCAGATATTTGAGGAGATGTGGCATGCCGCTTCAAAGTATTTCGATCAATACCGCGCCGGATGAACGGTTTGCGCTTTCCCGCCGTCTGTGGCAGGGGTGTCCCACCATTCTGCGCACGCCGAAAGGACGGCTTTTTGCCGGATGGTACTCCGGAGGTTCGTGCGAACCGGACCCGGACAACTACAATCTCCTGATCCGGAGCGACGACGACGGCTGGACATGGTCTGCTCCCGAACTGGTCGTTTCGAGCGAAATGGAGAAGGGCTTCATTGCCATCGACATTCAGCTGTGGCTGGATCCGTCCGGCCGCATGTGGATGTTCATCACCCAGCGTTATCTCGGCGGAGAGCGCAGGATCTCCGATCCCGATCATCTGGCGCTGTGGGCGGCGGTATGCGACGACCCGGATGCGGAAAAACTCGTCTGGGACGCTCCCCGGTTCATCGCCAACGGATTTCTCCGTACTCAGACCACCGTTCTTTCCAACGGCGACTGGGTGCTGTGCGCCTATGACTGGAGTTCCCCCAATTACCGCTATTCCCGCAGTCGCGATCAGGGGAAAACGTGGGTCCGGTGCGAGGCCGGGAAAAAATGTCTTCCCGATTTCGACGAGTCCATGATCCTTGAACGGCGGGACGGCACGCAGCTCATGTTTGCCCGGGATTTCCGTCCGCTCATCGTAAAAACGGAATCGACCGATCCGGCCGGGGCCTCGTGGACCCCCGGCGCCTATACCGGTCTGCTCAATGCCCGCTCCCGCTTTTTCCTGCGCCGACTGCGCTCGGGACGGGTGCTTTTCATCAACAACAATGCCGCATCGCATCGCACGAATCTGTGTGCCCGCCTGTCCGAAGACGACGGTGAAACGTGGCCGTATTCCCTGACTCTCGACACGGCGGAAGTCCGGGAACGAAATGTTTCCTATCCCGACGCCGTCGAAGCACCGGACGGACGGATTTTCATCCTCTACGATCGCGGCCGTATGACGGCACGGGAGATCCTCATGGCGCAGATTACCGAAGAAGACATCCTGGCCGGAAGGATTGTCTCCGAGTCCTCCTATCTCGCCCGGGCCATCAGCAAGGCTCCCGTCCCGGCCGATCCCGAGGCTTATCGGAAGCGCCGGGAGTTCCGGAACAAATGGTACCGGGAGACGTTCCAGCCGCTTTACCGTGACAACGATCTCTTTTCCCATCGGATCAAATGACGGGGGGGCGGCATGTTTCATAATTCTGATGACAAACCGCGGCGGAAGAGGGAGGACCGGATTTCATGAACTGGTATAATTGGCTGATTGTGATTTTGCCCTTTGCCGGTGTGCTGTATATGGCGTTTCACACGCGGAAATATATCCGCGGCGTGCCGGATTTCCTGGCCGGCGGACGCATCTGCGGAAGATACCTGCTCGCAGTCGGCAGCATGGAATCCTCGCTCAGCATCCTTGCCCTGGTGTCGTATGTCGAAGTCCACTACCGGACGGGGTTCTCGACCGGATTCTGGTCCAGCATCGCCGCCCCGATCACTCTGGTGCTGTCGCTGACCGGATTCTGCACCTACCGTCTGCGGGAAACCAAAGCCATGAGCATGGGACAGTTTCTGGAGATGCGTTACAGCCGTTCCTTCCGGCTGTTCTGCGCGTTTCTGCGCACTTCGGTGGAAATGCTGACCAATACCATCGTGCCGGCCATTTCCGCGCGCTTTTTCATTTATCTGCTGGGCATTCCGCATTATGTCGATGTTTTCGGATTCAAGGTGCAGACTCTGGCGCTGGTCATTCTGACCGTGCTGATTCTGGCGATGACCATCCTGCTGGCCGGCGGTTCACTGGCTTTGCTCATCACCGATACGATCCAGGGGCTGCTGACCTATCCGATCATTTTCGTGTTCACCATGTTCATTCTGATGAATTTCTCCTGGTGGGACGAAATCGTGCCGGTGATGTCGGACCGGATCGCCGGGGAAAGCTTCATCAATCCCTATGACATCCAGTCTCTGCGTGATTTCAATCTGTTTGCCGTAATTGTGACCCTGCTCTCCAATATCATCAACCAGTGTGTCTGGTTCGGAGGCGGCGCTTCCAGCGCGGCGCGGACTGCCCACGAACAGAAGATGGCCGGGGTGCTTGGCGCGTGGCGGTCCGGTTTCAATCCGCTGTTCTATCTGCTGATGGCCGGTCTGATCCTAACCGTCATGAACCATGTCAACTATGCCACGAAGGCCAGGACGATTCGGACGGAGATGTGCGCCCGTGTGGCCGACGAAATCATTTCGGACCGGACGCTCAATGCGGAAGTGAAAGCGAAAACAGCCGCCATTCCCGAACAGCGGCACATTATCGGGAAAGACAAGCCACTTTCGGAGAAGCAGAATCTGGATACGCCTTATCTGGACGCCGTTCTGGAATCCCTGAAGGGCGCCCCCGGCGGCAATGCGAAGTTCCAGGAGTTCCGGACCCTTTACAATCAACTGCGGCTGCCGATCTTCATCCGCCATGTCCTGCCGGGCGCCCTGGTCGGGATTTTCATTCTGCTGATGCTGATGCTCATGGTCTCCACCGACGACAGCCGGATTTTCTCCTCCGCCATGACCATTGTTCAGGACATCATCATTCCATTGAGAAAAACACCGCTGACGGCGGAGGCGCATATCCGGCTGGTCAAACTTCTGACCGTCCTGGTCTGCCTGGTGTTTTTCTTCGGCTCACTGTTCATGAAACAACTGGACTATATTCAGCTCTACTCTGTCATCGTGGCTTCCGTGTGGGTGGGCGGAGCGGGGGCCGTGACGCTGGGCGGGCTTTATACCCGGTTCGGAACCACGTCCGGCGCGTATGCGTCCATCCTGACGGGGGCTGTCTTTTCCGGCGGCGGGCTGCTGCTCCAGCGCAACTGGCCCGACCATGCTTATCCTCTGCTCGACCGTCTCGGCTGGATTCCGGCGCTCGGGCGTCTGCTGGAGAGCATGAGCAGACCATTCGAGCCGTGGATCGAATGGCGCATGAGCGCCATCAAATTCCCGGTCAATTCCCGGGAAATCATGTTCATCGCCATGATCATGAGCATGTCCATGTATTGTCTGGTCTCGTGGCTGACCTGCCGCAAGCCGTTCAATCTGGAACGAATGCTCCACCGCTGCAAATATGCGGTGGACGGAGAGGCCAAGCATTTTGAAAAACTCTCCGTGCGGAACATTTTCAGAAAACTGGTCGGCATTACCCCGGACTACACTCTCGGCGACAAGA
>JAFRLP010000500.1 GCA_017431185.1 Victivallales bacterium
AACATGGCGGCGAAGTCGTGCATCGCGCCGATGAACACACAGCCGAGAAGCACCCAAAGCAGTCCTGGCAGCCAGCCATAGAGCGCCGCCACGATGGGGCCGGTGATGGGGCCGGCGCCCGCGATGGACGCGAAATGGTGCCCAAAGAGCACAGGAGTCGGGCTTGGCACGTAGTCCACCCCGTCCTCCATCGTATGCGAGGGGGTCGGATTATCCTTCTTGACGCAGAACAGGCGCTTCAGGAAACCGCCGTACAGAAAGTAGGCAATCAGAAAATAGATGATTGAACCGATTAGCAGAATTGACGCATTCATAAATGATTTGAGTGGCAAGGTCAACCCGGCCTTGAGGGGAAGACAACCGGACCTCGCGCAAAGCAGGCAAGCGGGGTCACATCAGACGTTGAAGTAAACCAATGACATCGTCATCGGACATGGGACGTGGATTCGCCTTCATGCTGCCGCTGCGGCAGTTCTTGACGATGTAGCCGAGGTCACTCTCCTGTAGATTGGGCAGGGTGGCCGGAACCTGAAGATGACGGCAAAGCCAATCGACCCTTTCCAGCAGTCCAGTCGAGTCGCCGCAGCCGGACTCGGCTGCGAGCGCATCGAACTGCTGGCGGCAAATCGGCAAATTGAAGCGGATGACCTGGGGAAGCAGCACGGCGCAGGTGAAGCCATGCGCCAGCCCCAGCCGATGCCCGATGGGGTGGGCCAGCCCATGCACGGCCCCTAGCCCGCTTTGCGAAAAGGCCATGGCGGAAATCATCGCGCCCTCGGCGGCGCCGGAGCGCGCCGCCGCATCCTGGCCGTTTTCCCAGGCGAGCGGCAGCCAGCGCAACAGCAGCGCCGTGGCCTGCTTGGCGAGGGCCTGGGTCAAGGCGTTGGCGCCGGAGGAAACGTAGGACTCGATGGCCTGGGTCAAGGCGTCAAGGCCGCTGTCTGCGGTGACGCGACGCGGCAGCCCAAGCGTGAATTCCGGATCGATGATGGCGACGGACGGAACCATCGCTGGCGTCTTGATGGAGCCTTTGTATTCCCGCTCCACATCCGTCAGCACGGCGTTCTTGGTGATTTCCGCGCCCGTGCCCGCAGTGGTGGGCAGTGCAATCAGAGGCAGGCCGCGGTCGGAGACCGTCACTTCGCCGCGATGGAAGGCAACGGTCGGCTCATCACGCCAGGCCAGCAGCGCGGCGGTCTTGGCTGCGTCCATCACGCTGCCGCCGCCCAAGGCGACCATTGCGTTGGCATTGCACTGACGGGCGGACTGGCGTATCTCGTCCACTGTCGTGACTGGCGGGTCGTGGGGCACACCGACAAATTCGCCCGCCAGACGCGCCCCCAGGGAGGCTGCCAATTCCTCCCCCAGCGGCGATTGCCGCACACTCCGCGAGGCGACCAGCAGCACACGGGGAGGGACACCGCCGTCGGCCAAAGAGTCCAACTCAGCGGAGACCTTGCGGCGCGTACCACACCCGAAATGGAGTCGGGACGGCAAAAATGTGCTGTAGGATGTGGGCATGATGTCGAAGGCGGGTAACGGGTTTCCCCCGACTTGCCCGCGTGGCCCAGGCCGCGCGGGGTGGGGCAGTCAGGGGTCCGCATCAGTTTCAGGCGAGGTAATTGGCAACCGCCTCCGCCACCTTGGGGCCAGTGAAGCCATATTTGTCGGCCAGGAACTTGTAGGGCGCCGAGTCGCCGAAATGGTCGAGTCCCAGGCACAGTCCCTTTGTGCCGACGTACTTGGCCCAGCCGAAGGTCGAGCCAGCCTCGATGCTGACGCGCTTTTCGCAGGCGGACGGCAGGACGCTCTCCTTGTACTCGGCGCTCTGCCTCTCGAAGAGCTCCCAGCTCGGCATGGAGACCACGCGGGCCTTGATTCCCTTCTCCGCCAGCAGGGCGGCGGCGTCAATGGCGACATTGACCTCGGAGCCCGTGCCGATGAGGATGACGTCGAATCCCTCGTCACCGGAGACGACGTAGGCGCCCTTGTCCACGGCCATGCGGTTCTTGACCACATCGGCGGGCAGGTTGCGCAGGGTCTGGCGGGTGAAGCAGAGCACGACGGGGCCGTCGGCGCGCATCGCGGCAGCCCAGGCAAGGGCCGTCTCATTCGCCTCGGCGGGACGGATGGTCACCAGGCCGGGAATGGTGCGGAACATCGCCAGCTGCTCAATGGGCTGGTGGGTGGGGCCGTCCTCGCCCACGAAGAAGGAGTCGTGGGTGAACACGTAGATTTCATGCAGTTTCTGGAGGGCTGCGAGGCGAATCGCGGGCTTCATGTAGTCGGAGAAGACCATGAAGGTGGAGCTGAATGGGATGGCTCCCGTGAGAGCCAGACCATTGGAGATGAGTCCCATGCCGAGTTCACGCACACCGTAGTGGAAATTTCGTCCGGCGGGGGTTTCGGGGCCGAAGTCGCCCAATCCCTTGAGGTAGGTCTTGGTGCTGGGGGCCAGGTCGGCGGCGCCGCCCACAAAGGCGGGGACCAGGGCGGCGACCTTCTGCATGACCGCGCCGCTGGACTCGCGGGAGGCCTTGTCCTTGTCGGGAATCGCGGAGAGCAGCTGCGACTCCAGGTCGGCAGGCAGTTCGGGCTTGACCAGGGCGTTGAACAGGGCAGTCGTCTCGGGGGTCATCTTCGCCTTGAACTCGGCGAATTTGGCATCCCATTCTGCTGCTGCGGCCTTCTTGGCGGCGATGGTCTGGTTGCAGAGTTCGCGGACTTCGGCGGGCACCACAAACGACTCCTTCGGGTCAAATCCCAGAGCCTCCTTGGTGGCGGCCAGTTCGGCCTCGCCCAGCGGGGCGCCGTGGCAGGCCTCCTTGCCGGCCAGGTTCGGGGAACCCTTGCCGATGATGGTCTTGCCGATGATGATGGTGGGCTTGCCCTTGGTCACGCGCGCCATCTCGATGGCGGCGCGGATCTGGCGGATGTCCTGCCCGTCAATGCACAGCACATTCCAGCCGTAGGCGGCGAAGCGCTCGCCGACGTTCTCGGTATGCGCCAGGGCGGTGGAACCCTCGATGGTGATGCCGTTGTCGTCGTAGAACAGGATGAGATTGTCGAGTTTCAGGTGGCCGGCCAGGGCGCAGGCCTCGTGGGAGGTGCCCTCCATGATGCAGCCGTCACCGCTGATGACATAGACCTTCTGGTTGAACAGGCAGTCGCAGGCGCCGATGCGGGCCTTGAACTGCTTCAGGCCAATCGCCATGCCGACGGCTGAGGCCAGGCCACTGGCCAATGGCCCGGTCGTGACTTCGACCCCCGCCGTGTGGCCATGCTCGGGATGGCCCGCGCACTTGCTGCCGAACTGGCGGAAGGTCTTGAGGTCATCGATGGTCAGCCCAAAGCCGAACAGGTGGAGCAGGGAGTAGATGAGCATCGAGCCATGCCCTGCCGAGAGGACGAAACGGTCGCGGCCAATCCATTCCGGGTCGGCGGGGTTGAAGCGCAGAAAGTCATTCCACAGGGTGAATGCGTAATCCGCTGTGCCCATCGGCATTCCGGGATGCCCGGAGTTAGCCTTCTGCACGCCATCAGCGGCAAGCAAACGAACGGTGTCAACGGCTTTTTTGAAGGTCTGGCAGCAGCACTGCATTTCTTCTGATTCCTTTTTTTTATGGTTGCGGTTGTGTTATGGGGAAAAAACAAAAAAACAAATCAATCCTCGTCGGAGTCGTCAACACGGCTTTGCGGCTGTCCCGCCTTGAACCAGGCGAGGATGAATCGGTCGATGTCCCCGTCGAGAACGGCCTGGACATTGCTGGTCTGTTCGCGGGTGCGCAGGTCCTTGACCATCTGGTAGGGCTGGAGGACGTAGCTGCGGATTTGGTTGCCCCAGCCGTTGTCGCCCTTGGCGGCGGCTTCGGCTGCCACGGCGTCCTGCCGTTTGCGCTCCTCCAGGTCAAAGAGCTTGGCTTTGAGAATGCTCATGCAGTGCGCCTTGTTCTTATGCTGGCTTCTCTCGCTCTGGCAGACCACCACGATGCCCGTCGGCAGGTGGGTGACGCGGACGGCGCTGTCCGTGCGGTTGATGTGCTGTCCGCCGGCGCCGCTGGCGCGGAAGGTGTCTATCTTCAAATCCTTTTCGTTGATTTCGACATTGATGTCGTCATTGATTTCAGGCAGGACATCCACGGAGCAGAACGAGGTGTGACGGCGCTTGTTGGCGTCAAAGGGGGAGATGCGCACCAGGCGATGCACCCCTTTCTCCGCCTTCAGGTTGCCATAGGCGTATTCTCCAGCGACGGTGAACATCACCGACTTGGTTCCGGCTTCGTCCCCTGACTGAATGTCTTCAATCACGTACTTGAATCCATGAGCCTCCACCCAATGGGTGTACATCCGGAAGAGCATGCTGCACCAGTCGCAGGACTCCGTGCCGCCCGCGCCGGCGCGGATGGTGACAATGGCGTTGTTCGCATCCATCTCCCCGGAGAAGAAACTGAGGAATTCCAGGTGGTCGAGTTCCTTGAGCAGACTGTCGGTCTGGACATCGGCCTCCTGGTAGAATTCGGACTCTTCGCCTTCCGCCTCGGCCAACTCCAGCATGGCCTTCAGGTCGTCGTAGGAGGACTCCAGACGGCGGTATGGCTCCATCAGGTTCTTGATGCGGGCGACCTCCGCCACAATCTCCTGGGCCTTCTCCCGCCTGTCCCAGAAGTCACTGCGGGCCATCTGCGCCTCCAGAAGGTCTAGACGTTCCAGTTTCGCGGGGACGTCAAAGAAACCCCCTCAAATGCTCCAGGCGCGACTCCGCGTCTTGCACTTTGCCTTGTATCTCTTCTTTGGTCATGGTTCTGCTTTGGGTAACTGGCTCGAACTCCAATCAGGGATTAATATACTCCCTTTCCCCGAAAAAGAAACACCCGATGGTGAAAAAAGCCTCTGCCGAGGCTATCTTTCGGCACGGATTGCTCGAAGGCGAAGCCAGGCGGCGCGTTTTTTTCGGCAGATGCTTTTCAGGAACGTGCGTGCCCCGGCGCCGGCCAGGAGCAGTCCCGCTCCCAGCATAATCCAGGAGAGCACGTAGAAGCCTGCTCCCAGAATGGCGAGGAAATTGGATTTCCAGATCAGCGCCAGCAGCCAGCAGAGAGCCAATCCGCCGTAGCCCACTGGCCAATTCAGCAGAAAGAGGAACATTCCCAGGCGAAAGCAGGGGGAGCCGTTCCGTCCCAACGCGGCGGCGGCAATCCGCGCATAGAGCGCGCAATGTCCTGGCCTTCTTCCCATGTCAAGGCGCAAGCCAGAGGTTTTTTGCCCCCACGACAATCATCTGCATCGCGATGGCGCAGAGAATCAGTCCCGATAGTTTGCTCAAAATGGAGATGTTGCTGTGTCCGAGCCAATCCACCAGCCTGTTGGAGAGATAGAGCATCAGTCCGACCGAGCCGCAGGAGAAGACGATGGCCAGGGCTGTCAGGAGTTTCTCGATGGCGTCGGTCGCGGTGGTCCCCATGACCATCAGGGTGCCGAGAGTGGCGGGACCCGCCGTGATGGGCACCGCCAGCGGGACAATGGCCATGTCCAGCAGCAAGTCCGCTCGGACAGGGCCCGTGACGTCCTGCTTGCCCACCACCTGGTTGATGGCGGTCAGCAGAAGCAGCACGCCTGACCCCATGCGGAAGGCGTCGACCGTGATGTCAAACACCTTCATGATGTAGGTTCCGCACAGGAAGATGGCCAGGGTCACCCCGATGCACCCCAAGGTGATGCGCCATGCCAGTTTGGCCTTCAGCGCGTGGTTGATGCCCGCCGTCAGCGAGATGAACATGCTCAGCACGAAAAACGGGGTGAGCAGGAAAAACAGCTTCAGGTAAAGCGTCAGTTCGCGGAACAGGATACTATTCATCTTCAGCCGAACAGATTGTATTTCAGGATGTACCAGCAGGCCGCCACCGCGTCCGCAGGACCGATTTTCTTGCCCTCGTCGTAGGTGCGCGGGACGTAGGGGATGGGCATTTCGTAGATTCGCGCCTTGGCTTTGGCGAGTTTGGCGGTCACCTCTGGCTCGAACCCGAATCGATTGCACTCCAGCGTGAAGGACTTGAAGATGTCGGTGCGCATCATCTTGTAGCAGGTCTCCATGTCCGTGAGGTGAAGGTTGGAGAAGAAATTTGACAGGCCGGTGAGAAAATGGTTGCCATGGTAGTGCCAGAAGGAGTCCACCAGATGCTCATTGGATGAGTAGCGGCTGCCATATACGGCGTCCGCCTTGTCCTGCTCGATGGGCCGGAGCAGTCGGGGGAATTCGGCGGGGTCGTATTCCAGGTCGGCGTCCTGGATGATGACCGCATCGCCCGTGACGGCAGCCTGTGCTGTTCGTATGGCGGCGCCCTTGCCCTGGTTTTTCTCATGCCGCAGCACACGCACTTCCGCCGAGTCGGCGAGAGTGGCGAGTTTGTCGGCGGTTCCATCGCGCGAGCAGTCATCGACAATGACGATTTCCAGGTCGGGCACACCGCATTTGCGCACCCTCTCGACGACCGTCAGAATCGTTTTTTCCTCGTTATACGCTGGTATAATGACGGAGAGTTTCATGGTTTGTTTGTGCAAAGGATGAAGATTAGGGAGCCAGGCAGGCGCAGGGGGCAAACGGCAGGTTACGCAACAGCGTGAACATGCCATAGGCCACCAGTAGCCCGTAGCGTAACCGGCGGCAATTGACCAGCGCGGGCCGAAGGCAGAGCGCCAGGCACAGCGCGCAGGTGGGGACCGCCAGCGCATTGCAGTGGAGCGAGCGCACCACCTGGCCATTCAGCAGCGCCTGAATGGCCCGCGTGCCTCCGCAGAATGGACAAAGCAAACCTGTGGCAAGGCGAAACACGCACGGCAGATGAAAGACCAGGAGGCAACAGGCGGCAACGGCAAGCAGCAGACGTTCCGCCAGAGGCGCCCCCCTTCTTTCGTGTGCAGCGCATTCCATCATTCGGTTGGCCGCAGATGAAGCGTGTAACTGCCGGCGGTGAAGCGATGGTCAACCCCGACAGCGGACTTTTCGCCTTCCAACAGGGCGAACCCGTCGGGAATCACCACCCTGGCAGTCGTGTTGGCGGGCACGGTGAACTGCCACGTGATGGTCGAGGAACCCTTGGGGAGACTCCCGCCCTTCCTGCGCACCTGCCCAGGGAGTATGCGTTTCCAGGCGGAGCGGATCACCCCGCGCACCGAATTGTACGAGACGGAGGCCTCGCCGAAACGGTGCCCGAACTGGGGCGCCAGGGTGAAATCCAGGAACGCGGGCGAATTCGGGTCTGGCCGAATGCCGCCCATCGTGCTGAAGAACCAGTCACCCACGGCGCCGTAGGCGTAGTGGTTGAAGGAATTCATGGAGACATTGCCGAACCCCTTCTCGGAGTAGCTGTTCCAGCGTTCCCACATTGTGGTGGCTCCAAGGGTAATCGGATAAAGCCAGCCAGGGTATGTGGTCTGGCAGAGCAAATCGTAGGCAAGATCGACATGGCCATGGTCGCTCAAAGTCCGCAGCAGCAAAGGCGTGCCCACAAAACCCGTGGAAAGGTGAAGCCGCCTGGTCTCGCGGATGTCCTTCACCAGAAACGCCACCGTCTTCTCACGGGCGTTGGCGGGCGCCAGGCCAAAATGCAGCGCCAGAAGGGCGGCGGTCTGCGTCTTGATTTTCAAAACCCCTTTGGCGGTGAAGTATTCCCGCCCGAAAGCCTCGCGGATGGCCGCCGCACGGGCACGGTGCGCCTGGGCCTCCGCCGGGTAGCCGAGGATTTCGGCAATGTCGCCGACCAGCGCGGTCATTCCGGCCAAATAGGCGGTGGAGAGATAGGCGGTCGGCGTTGGCGCGTCGATGTTGAGCCAATCCCCATACCGGGCGTTATCGACGATGAGCCGCCCCCCCGCGCGCTCGATTTGCCTGTTGATGAGGTTCACCATATTGGGATAGAGCTCCTTCAGAATGGTGCGGTCGGCGTACTTGAGGTACATCAGCCAGGGGCAGACGATGCCCGCGTCGTTCCAGGCGGTGGCGACGAGTGTCGCGTCCGTGGTCTTCGTTCCCCAGGGATTGGGGCAGATGTAGGAGAAGACTCCGCCGTGCTGGAGTTTCAGGTCCTCCAGCCATTTGCGGTAGAAGGCGGGCGCCTCCATGTTGAAGGTGGCCATGTCCATGAACACCTGGGTGTCGCCAGTCCAGCCGTAGCGCTCGTCCCGTTGCGGGCAGTCGGTCGGCACATCCAGGAAATTGCCGCGCTGTCCCCAGACGATATTGCTGTACAGTTGGTTGACCATCGGCTCGGAGCAGTGGAACTCGGCGGTTTGCTCCAGGTCGGAATAGATGACCTCGGCACAGAGATTCTTCGCGGAGGGCTTTTCGGGGAAGCCCGTGACGTCCAGGTAGCGGAAACCATACGAGGTGAAATGCGGCTCGTAGTCGAGCGGGCCGTTGCCGCAGACCACCGTGGTGGTCGCCAGAGCGGTGCGAAGGTTTTCGGTATAGGCCGAGCCGTCGGGGTTCAGCATCTCGCCGTGCAGCACGAGAATCGTGCGCCCCTGCTCCACGTTCTTCAGCATGATGTGCTCGCGCCCCGCCAGGTTCTGGCCAAAGTCAACCAGCCAGTGCCCCGGACCGCGCTCAATGACCTTGACTGGCGCCACACGGCGCATCCGACGCATGAACGCGCCCCGGTGCCAGACGACTTGGACGTCGAACTCGCTCTCCTTCAGGGCGATGGCGGGCACGCTGGTGTCCCCATGCAGCTTCCATTGGGTGTCGTCACGCCAGGCCTCGAAGTATTCCCCTGCATAAAGGTCGCTGTAGCGGATGGCGCCAGGCAGCGCCGCGCAGAACCACTCCTTGTCCGTGGCGATGACCTGCACCGACCCGTCCGCCAAAACCAGACGCAGCTCGGCCTTGAGATGCGGTTGGGCGGGCCAGTCGCCATCCCTCCCCCAGTTGCTGGCGATTTTACCGCAGCACCAGCCGTCGCCGAGGCGGACGGCGAGCGCGTTGCATCCCTTCCGCAGACGTCTGGTCACATCATAGACCTGATACTGGACACGCCTGTCATACTGCGTCCAGCCTGGATTGAACACGGTCTCCGTGACCGGCTGGCCATTCACCCACGCCTCATAGAAGCCAAAGGCGGTGACGCACAGCCGTGCGGAGACGACCCTCTTTTCCAGATGGAAGTCCTTGCGGAAACGGGCCGGGGCGGAAAAAAGGGAGGGCTGCCCATAGCGGGCAATCCACTTCGCCTTCCAGGGCGTGTCCAGAAAGCCAGTCTCGAAAAAGGAGGTCGGGTCGGAGCGGATGACCTTGCCCTGCTCGTCCTCCACCTCCACCTGCCAATGGTAGCGGGTGAACGGCTGCAAGGGTTCGCCCTCATAGCGAATCTGCAAGGTCTCCCTGCTCTCCACCAAACCGGAGTCCCAGGCCAGGTGGCCGGATTTCCCGGTGATCACCACGATGCGCCGGCGGCGCTGTCTCACAATCCCTTCGGGGACGTATGAGAAACGCGGCCGCCTTTCGTCCATCCCCAGGGGATTGGACAGGTACTCAACCTTGCAATTGCTTATGGGCATTGTTCTGTCTGTGGTTTGAAAATGCTTCACTCGACGATTCTTGAGAGGCACTGTTTTCGGGAGGTCACTCCCACTCGATGGTTCCCGGCGGTTTGGAGGTGATGTCATAGACCACGCGGTTCACCCCCCGCACCTCGTTGATGATGCGGTCGGAGATGCGGGCAAGCAGGTCATGCGGAAGGTCGGCCCAGTCCGCCGTCATGCCGTCCACCGACTCGACCGCCCGCAGGGCGATGATGTAGTCGTAGGTTCGTCCATCGCCCATCACCCCCACCGTGCGTTCGGGGATGAAGATGCAGAATGCCTGCCACAACTTGTGGTAGTAGAGACCGGCGGCCTTGATTTCCTGCACCATGATGGAGTCCGCCTCCCGCAGGATGTCCAGCGTCTCCTTGCGGACCTCGCCGAGATGCCGCACCCCAAGGCCGGGACCGGGGACGGGCTGGCGGTCAACCACCTCCTGGGGCAAGCCCAGCTGGCGACCGACCTCGCGCACCTCGTCCTTGAACAGCCGTGACAGCGGCTCCAGCAGTTTGAACTGCAAATCCTTGGGAAGTCCGCCCACGTTGTGATGGCTCTTGATGACCGCCGATGGATTGCCGTTGATGGGGACGGACTCGATGACGTCGGGATAGGTCGTGCCCTGCGCCAGGAAGGTCGCGTGGGGGATGGCGCGCGCCGCATCCGCAAAGACCTGGATGAACTCCCCGCCGATGGCCTTGCGCTTGGCCTCGGGCTCCACGACTCCCCGCAGTCTGGCCAGGAAGCGTTCCGATGCGTCGATGGACACCAGATTCATGTTGAAGTTTCCGCCAAACAGCCGTTGGACGCTCTTCGCCTCGTCCTTGCGCAGCAGTCCGTTATCGACAAAGATGCAGGTCAGCTGTTCGTCTAAGGCCCTGTGCAGCAGCACAGCCGCGACGGAGGAATCGACTCCGCCTGACAAGCCAAGGATGACATGCTCTCCGCCCACCGTCTCACGGATTTCGCGGATGGACTCCTGTATGAAGTTCGCCATCGTCCAGTCGCCTCGGCATCCGCAGATGTCCAGGCAGAAATTTCGGATGATGTCCTTGCCGTGCTGCGTGTGTACCACTTCAGGATGGAACTGTATGCCGTAGAGCCGATGTCCTGGCCAATCGACGGCGGCGAACTCGGTGTTGGCGGTCGAGGCAACCGTGCGGAAGCCTGCGGGAATCGCGGCAACCTTGTCGCCATGGGACATCCAGACCGTCAGGCGCTCAGGAAGCCCCGCGAACAGGCCCTCCCGCTTGCTGACGTCAATTTCCGCCCGCCCATATTCACGGGCCGAGCCAGGCGTGACCCGCCCGCCCAGCGTCTGGCAAATCAACTGCATGCCGTAGCAGATGCCCAGCACTGGCACCCCCAAGGAAAGCAGCCCTTCATCCACCTGTGGCGCGTTCGCCTCATAGACACTGCACGGCCCCCCTGACAGGATGATTCCCGCAGGATGCTCGAGGGCCGCCTGTTCGGCGGTGATGCCAAAGGGCACAACCTTGGAATACACATGGCACTCGCGGACTCGACGCGCAATCAGCTGACTGTACTGCGAGCCAAAATCCAGCACCAGAATGGTCTGTTGTTCTCTACTCATGGGGGAACGGACAAGGGGGTGAAATCGGAACTACCAATAATATAATCCCCAGATTTTCCACCGCAAGTGCGCCAAACACAGGTCTGCATTTTCCCAAAGACAATCGGGGGAAGGGATTGCTCGCTTTGTTGCGTGACCAGAAGAAGCCGATGGCCCATTTCCTCTGGGAACGGCAAGGGCAGGCGGTTCCACGGCGCATTACGCCCGCCGCTTGCCGCATGAAATTCTCCTGCGCTTGACCGCTCTAGGCAGTCAAGCTGGCATCATTACAGCGATAAAATAAAAAGGGAACTAAAAAATCACCAAATTGACTTGCATTAATGCAATTTCCATGCTATCTTAATGATTATGGAGAAAATTCATTCAAAAAACGGAGGCACAATCTATGTTCGAAAAAGACCATGCGGCAAAAGTGATGTTCGGCAACAGCGAGGCGGTGGCGAACCTCATCAACGAGGCGTTCTTCCAGGGTGAGGCGCTCTTTCGTCCCGACCAGTTCCATGCCCTGCCCACGGAGACGTTCTGTCTGCCGGAAGAGGTCGGAAAAGGAGACGGCCAGGCTAGCGCCGTGAGGGACGCCCTGTGGCGGTGCGACGACGGCACTGCACCGCACGGCTACCTGCTGTTCGGGCTGGAATTCCAGTCTTCCGTCGATTACTTCATGCCAGGACGCCTGTTCATTGAGGCCGCGCTGAACATCAACGAGCAGCGCAGGGAAATCGCCAGGAGGCGAGAGACACAGCGGGGGAAGCATGGCCATCCATCCTCAGGGGAGTACCTCTCCCGTTTCGGCAAGGAGGACAAGATCGTCAAGCCCCTTGCCGTCGTGGTCCACTTCGGCGGGGATGCATGGGACGGGCCGAAGTGCCTGAACGACATAGCCCATCCTCTCCCGCCCGCGCTGGCGGAATACGACTACGACATGAAGGCGCCAGTGGTTGACCTCGACAGAATTCCCATCGAAAGAGTGCGTGGCTTCGAGCAAAATCTGAAACTTGTGCTATTGTATGCGATGGGAAGAAAGGATTCCGGGCTGATGAGGCGCATTCTCGCCGAGGAGCCGGGCTTCAGGAGGGAGCCTCACCACGTGGTGGAGCTCATCAAGGCTTTGTTTCACACCAACATCCAAATCCCAGAAGACAAGGAGGACATTGCCATGTGCTTGGCAGAAGAGCAGATGATTGAAGAGGGCAGAAAGGAAGGCATGGAGGACGGCCTGAGGAAGGGCATGGAGGACGGCCTGAGGAAGGGCATGGAGGACGGCCTGAAGAAAGGCATGGATACGGAGCGCCTGGAGGGTGCGGAACGGTACATTCAGGTATGCCGGAAGAACAGCATTTCGCATCAGGAAGTCCTTTCCGTCCTGAAGACCGTGTTTCTTCTTTCCGACCAAACGGCCACGGATTTGCTCAAGAGGGCATAGCGTACCTGGCGCGCTCCCAACGTGACGGGGGATTTTGCCGTCCATTTGCAGCGGTCGTTTGCCGGAAATGTGATGGAAGAATGGACGATTGGCTATGTTCGGGATTTTCTTGCAAAAAGGAATTATCTGCGTAGATTTTAACACTATATGCGTGGTTTTTCAAGAGAAATTGGACTATGTTAAAAGCCTGCCGGAATGGGATGGCGCAATCTATTGGGAGTGCTGCGTTATTAAGACATCGCCTTGACAAATCGTCGGAATGAGAGTAGAGTATAAAGAGGTGATTGCAAAACCACCGCCAAGACGCCGCAAGCGAGGGCGATGGGCGAAAACGAGGCGTGGCGACCACGCCGAGTCTGGACGATGAGGCCATCGCGCCGCGCCGTGAAGGCGGTTGGGATGAGAGTTTTGCAATTACCTCTAAAGACGATTGCAATTCATCTCATGACCAAGCACATATTCAACATAGGGGGAATGACCTGCGGAGCCTGCCAGGCCCACGTTCAGAAGGCGGTGGAGAAACTGCCTGGCGCCCACGGCGTCAACGTCAATCTGCTGCGCAACACGATGGAGTTGGAGTTGGACGACTCCGCCACCGTCACGCAAGTGATTCGCGCCGTGGAGGCGGCAGGCTATTCGGCCAGGCTGGCCAGCCAACCCGCTGCCGTCTCCCCTGCACCCCAGGATGAGGCCACCCCGCTGCGCTCGCGGATGCTCCATTCGCTCATCTTCCTGGTCCCGCTCATCTATCTGGCAATGCACGGAATGCTCCATCTGCCATTTCCGCAGAGCTGGGATGAACCACAGCATCTGCTCGCCGCCATCTTCGCGCAGTTTCTTCTGCTGTTGCCCATCCTGTACCTGAACCGCGTGTTCTTCATCAATGGCCTCCGGCGTCTGGCCCTGCTCAGCCCCAACATGGACTCGCTCATTGCCATCGGGTCAGGCGCGGGCGCGGTCTATGGCGTGGTCCTGATATTCCGCCTGATTCACGCTACCTCCGCCAATGAATGGGCAACCGTGGAAGCCCTGCGGATGAACTTCTATTTTGAGACATCAGGAATGCTGCTGGTGCTCATCACCTTCGGCAAATGGCTGGAGGCGCGCGCCAAAGGGCGCACAGGCGACGCCATCTCACGCCTGGTGCAACTTGCCCCGCAGACCGCCACCAGGCTTGATTCGGATGGCTCCGAGCGGGAAATCCCCCTGGCGGAGATTGTCGTCGGCGACCTGCTGCTGGTGCGTCCAGGAGCCCGCATTCCCGTTGACGGCAGTGTCGAGGCCGGACAATCCGCAGTGGATGAATCCGCCATCACGGGCGAGAGCATTCCCGTCACCAAGGCCGAGGGAAGCAAAGTCACCTGCGCCACGGTCAATGGCAACGGTGCGCTCAAGGTCCGCGCAGAACGGGTGGGGCAGGACACGACTTTGGCGCAGATTATTCGCCTGGTGGAGTCGGCGGCGGCCTCCAAGGCACCCATTTCACGCCTGGCTGACCGTGCGGCAGGGGTGTTTGTGCCCCTGGTCATCGGCATTGCCGTCCTGTCTGCTGTCATCTGGCTGCTGACGGGGCATCCGTTTGCGCAGGCGCTGTCCGCCGGGATGTCCGTGCTGGTCATCAGCTGCCCCTGCGCCCTGGGGCTGGCTACGCCAGTGGCCATCATGGTCGGGACTGGACGCGCCGCCGAACTCGGCATTCTCTTCAAGAACGCCGAAGCATTGGAGACGCTCCACAAGGTCGATACCATCATCTTTGACAAGACTGGCACCCTGACCCAAGGCAAACCGACGGTGACTGACCTGCTTCCAACGCAGGGCGTCACCCAGAGGCAACTCCTGGAATGGGCGGCCAGCCTGGAACACGATTCCGAGCATCCGCTTGCCCAGGCCATCCTGCAAGAGGCCAGGCGCCAGGGACTCCATCCTCACCCTGTCACGGCATTCCAGCCCACGCCTGGCATGGGCGTCTCCGCCATCATCGGAGACAGACATCTTTACCTTGGCAACCGGCGTGTCCTCGCGCACCTGAATCTGCCTTCCGAACAGTGGGAAAAATCCCTTGACCAACTTGCCGAAACAGGCAAGACACCGTTGTTGCTTGCGGATGAATCGCGCATCCTTGGAGTGCTGGCCATCGCCGATGTCGCCAAGCCCACAGCCAAAGACGCGCTGGCTTCCCTGCACTGCGGCGGTCTTCGCACGGTGATGCTCACGGGGGACAACCGACGCACCGCCCAGGCCATTGCCGCAGAACTGGGCATTGATGATGTCCGTGCCGAACTTCTTCCGCAGGACAAGGAGGGTATCATCCGCGAACTTCAAGCCGAAGGTCACCGCGTCGCCATGGTTGGTGACGGCATCAACGACGCGCCCGCGCTCACCCGTGCCGATGTCGGCATCGCCATCGGAGCAGGGACGGACATTGCCATCGAAGCGGCTGACGTCGTGCTCAGCAGCGGAAACCTTGACACGGTACAAACAGCCGTTGAACTCAGCAGGGCAGTCCTGCGCAACATCAAGGTCAATCTCTTCTGGGCATTTTTCTACAACGCCCTGGGCATCCCCCTGGCGGCGGGAGCCCTCTATCCCATCTGCGGGCTGTTGCTCAAGCCCGTGTTCGGCGCCGCCGCCATGAGTTGCAGTTCGGTATGCGTGGTCACCAACGCGCTTAGGCTTCGACGATTTCAGGCCAGCGGAAAACGAAAGAACACGCTCCCTGAAACAGAAATAGCGCCCTCGACGCCAGAAACCACCACCATCACTCTGCCCGTCGAAGGGATGATGTGCGCCCATTGCCAGGCACGGGTGAAAAAGGCTCTGGAGGGAGTGCCTGGCGTTATCAGCGCACAAGTCAGTCTTGCACGGAATGAGGCCACTATTCAGGCCAGAGCGGACGTGACACGCGACACGCTCAAGCAAGCCGTCATCCAAGCCGGCTATCAAGTGCCGTAACTGACTCCCGAACCAAAGCGTCAAGGGAGTCCCATGCCCACGCCTCATGGGACACTGATTTCAGAAAAAATAAAAAAATCTTCTTTATCGTTTGCATTTATCTCTGACATGGTTTATTGTATATATAGAGTCAAGAAAATTCTATAGGCAATAAACAACAGGGAGAAAAGGGAATGAAAAGATTGTTCACCCTCATTGAAATGTTAACCACAATTGCGATTATCGCCATTTTGTCGGCAATGTTGCTACCTGCCTTGGGCAGAGCACACAACAAGGCGATGGCGACCGCATGCACTGGCAATCTTCGGCAAATGTGCGTCGCCTTCATGCTTTATCATGGCGACTATCGGGGAAAACTTCCCCCGACCTCGACCGCCACACTCGTCCACGGCGGCACCAACTGGGCCTGGTACATGCTTCCCTACTACAAGAACCTGGCTTTGCTGAATTGCCCTGTCAGTCCGGACGCACCATCCTCCGCCACCCACCAGGCACTGCACCTGTATGACGGAAACTATGCCTGGAATTTCTCCGCCAGCCACGCCCAGCGCGGGCCATTCCACTCCTGCTTCCCCGCGCCATCCCAAGGGTATCTGCTCATGGATTCGGGCGACCCATGCATCATCCATGACGGCAAGCACTGGAAAAACCTGCTGGAGGAACTAGACCTCGACTGGGACTCGGGCACTGAAGGGGCAAACCGACACAACAACCAGGTCAACATCTGCTTTGCGGACGGACATCTCGCCCCACGCAAACTGTACCAGTTCCTTGCCGCACCCAACCCCGCCAATTCCGCCCCATGGTACATTCCCTGGGAAAACGGCTGCCTTGTGCCTGACATCATCCCCTTCCCCGTTCACTGACGACAGGCTTGCTTATGCATTATTGATGCAGAGTTCTGACCTTGGAAAGTGTAGCCAGGAGAGTGAAATGCCAAAAGTGGATGCTTTGTTGAAGATGCTGTTCGAAAGCGACGAGGCGGTCGCCGATGTGTTCAATGCCGTGTTCGGAGGAGGGCGCAGGCTGATAACCCCCTCCATGGTGCGTCCTGCCGCGGGGCATGGAATCGCCCTGCGGGAGCAAGAAGACGGACAGTGGAGAGCAAAGGAACGAATATGCGATGTGGTCAGGCGCATCCAATGGGACGACACGAAGCCAGACAACCATTTTCTGTTCGGGATCGAGAACCAGTTGAATCCTCACCTCCTTATGCCCTGGCGGGTGATGGAGACTCATGACCTGTCATACGGGCATCAGGAGCGTGAGGCGCATCGTCTGTTCGACAGCGGAAGAAAGCCCAAGGACAGTGTGGAGTTTCTTAGCGAAGTGCCCAGGGAGTTTCGTTTCAACCCAATGGTCACGGTGGTCATCTACTGGGGGGAGGTGCCCTGGGATGTGCCGCGGCAGTTCACTGACCTGCTGAAGCCAACTCCCTTTTCTGAACTAATCCCTTTCTTGTCACAGCAGACATATCCTTTGCTCATTCCGTCGGAAATTCCTCCGAAAATCATCGATGGCATGGAGAAATTTCTGAAAATGGTGCTAAAGTATGTGTGTGCTTCCAGGGACGAGAAGCAGTTGCTGGCGTTGCTGAGGGAGAACCCTGAATACCAGACCCTGCCGCGCGACTTCGCGCAGGGCTTGCTGGGGCTCATGGGGTATCTGTATAAGGTGGACAACAAAATGGAGAAAGTTGACATGTGCAAGGCATTCAGGGACATGGAGAAGAGGGGAGAGAAGAGGGGAGAGAAGAGGGGAGAGAAGAGGGGATGCGAAGAAACCGCTAAAAAACTTGTGTACTTTATGCGTGAAAACTCTTTTCCCGAGGACAAACTTCAGGAATTTCTCGCCAAACAGATGCAGTATTCACCTGAGCAGATAGCCGAACTGTGTGCTGTCCATTGAAAATTTCCATCTGTTCGGTTGGAAATCTTTGTGGCTAGAACAAAATTCGAAGATACAAGAATGGCCAAACGAAAGAATACCTCTTCCCATGCGGAGTCAGAGCCTGAAATCGTGTTGAACAACCCGTTTGTGGACTTGCGGATCGAGGTGCCGGAGCCGCCTGCGCCCGAGCCTCCGCCACCTCCGCCCCCACCCACGCGCGAGGAACTATTGACACAGGTGCTGTCACCAGCCGACCAGGCGCTTTTGAAGGAATTCGCCGCAAAAGGCGGTGGCTTGCCGCCTGGCATCGGACGGGACGGCGTGGCGGAGCCAGTTCCCAAGGGACCAGTGGTCACCCTGGTCGTCCAGAAAAAAGGCCATAAGGGGCGTGTGGTCACTCTGGCCCATGGGTTGAAGGAACTGACCTTCACCGAGCAGATGGAACTCTGCCACGCCGTCAAGACAGCCCTGGGAATAGGTGCGCGCTTTGTCGATGGGGTTCTGGAACTGCAAGGCGACCAGCGTCAACGGGTCTCCGAATGGCTCTCGAAACGTCAGTTCCGCTGCCGCATCCCTTCTTGAGTCATTTGATTTTGGAGGATTCGACAAAAGGGAGTTCGTGGTGATACTGCTGCCGCAATTGCGATGGTGTGCAGTCAAAGTATTTGCGCACCAGCGCATTCAGGTGCTGAACATGCTTGAGGCCCAACTCCGCGGCGATTGCCTTGTATGACTCCTCGGAGTGGGTCATGAGGGAGAGCAGCAGGGATTTGCGCTGTTTGTCCCGGTATTCGTATGGAGTCATCAGGAACTGGTTGCGGAAAGACTCGCGGAGGACATCTGGCTGCCCAAGTCCGTGGCAATGTTCCAGGACGGAGCGCCGCCAGGTCGGGTCGGCGTCCAGTCTGGCCTTGAGTTGGGCTGCGCGGGTATTCGGTTCAGGCGTCGGCAGAAAATGGTGAAACAGACCGGCGGCAATGAGGTCGGCATGCAGGCGGTCAGCTGCAAGCGCACTGCGCGAAAGCAGGGTTATGCTACGGAACTGTTCGCGCAAGGCAGGAATCTCCGCCTCGGAAACAAGATGACGAAGTTTCAGGGGAAGCCGTTCCCTTCCCGTGTCCAGATAAAGCATGTGTTCCTCTGTCGAAAATTGCAGAGATGGCATATCGAGTAGAATGACCCAGTTTTCACGGTTTATCCCGTAATGGAAGTTGGTGACGAACCCTGGGTATCCCAGTGAGACGCTGGGATGCTCCAGACTGCGGATGGGCATAGTCGTTCCATCGGGAAAGAAATCCTTCGCGTCCAGCAAGCCAGAGATGTTCAGGCACATCCAGCGGCAGGGTATGACCTGGCGCGATTGCTGCGGAGAACGGTAAACACCGCCTGAAATGACGTGTGGAATTTCCATGGACATAAGAAAAAAGGGTTCCGTCACTTCACCAACTGTTCATCCAGAATGGCATGACGGCGCCGCAGTGCCCGTTGTAAAGAGGATATCTCCAAGTCGGCAAGCCTGCATGCCGTCTGGTCATGGGCCAGCATGGCCGCCGCCACGCCAGCGGCCTCGCCCGTGACGGCGCAGACAGGGATGGCCCTCAATGCGTCCCACGCCTCTCCAGTCGCTGAAAGGCACCGACCAACCGCCAGAAGATTGGCGGTGCGCCCGCCCGCCAGCGCCTCCAGGGGAATGCAGTAAATGGGGCCTGGGCGACGCCAGTCCCCAGCCATCGCGACCGTGGATTCGAACCAGCGATGGTCATCGCTTTCGCGAATCGTCACCCGTGCGGACAGACGACGCGACATCCGGCAGGTCGGAATGGTGGGGGCGCAGAGCGGGTAAAGGCGCTGGTCCGTCTCCTTCTGGCGTTCGGCCAGCCTGGCCAGCATCGCCTCCCGATTGTCCAGGCACATGCGGGTCACGGAATCCACGTTGTCACCGCGATAGACGGGCAGACGGGCGGGGTTCCCGCCGAAAAGTGTGCGGCGGTAGTCATCGGACCATGCCACCTGACGGACGGCGGTAGTCCCTTCGCTGTAGTAGAACCAGGCATTGCGGGAGTTGAGTTTTTCGGAGACGGTTTTTTCGCCAGCAGCCGCGCAGACGTCGGCATCGCCCGTGGCGTCGATGACGGCTCGGCATTTCAGCGCGATCCGTCCTGATTTGGTTTCCAGAAGGACGGCGCGAACCGCCTTCCCCTCCTTGATGACTCCCGCGAAACGGGAGTCGAACAGTAGTTTCACCTTCGCTTTCAGCACCGCCAATTCCAGATGCCGCATCAGGAAAATGGGATTAAAGGAAGCGCGCAGGCGGTGCTGACAGCGTTCCTCGGTTGTCCCGCCAGGGTTCCAGCAAGCCGGCACCGGTTCCAGATGGAGTTCCGGAACGTTTTCAGGAGTGTCAACAACAGACAAGCGCAACAGTTCTTCCGCGATTCCCCCGATGACCTGCCGTCCATTCCCATCACACAGCGGCTCATAGACCACGATATTGCCCAGAGTGGCCAGGCCGCCCAGGGCGCACGCCTTCTCCACCAGGCAGACCCTGGTATGCGCCACCCGTGCCGCAGCCAGCGCGGCGGCCACGCCAGCCACGCCCCCTCCTGCCACCACCACGTCATACTCGCCATACACAGGCACTTTTCGGGGGGACTCTGTCAAAAACTGCTTGAGCATACGGAAAACTCTCAATGATTCTCTTTCAATGACTATGGCTTGTCCTTAAACCTCCTGAAAAATATACAGCCTGTTACCGTAATTCCAACCTTTGGACTTGAAAAAACACAAAGGAGAGATGAAATGAGAGTCCCTGCTTTAACTTGCTGGTTAATCGTCGGAGCAATGGTTGCCGCCGCCGATGCGACAATCCCTGATGTCAGCAGCTACACCCGTCCCATAGCCAACATAGTCTTTGATGAAAACTTCAATTCCGACACAGGCCGCTGGAAAAAGCCGGAAAAGCCGAGCTTTGCCGTGCAGCCACACGTAGGCGAGACGGGTTCGCCGGGCCTGATTGCCACCAGCGCCGGAAAGGAGAACATGGACTCTTGGGAAATACCTGTGCAAGTCACCCCCGGCATGGCCTACAGGGTGTCCTTCCACTACCGACTCGACAGCCTCAAGACGAAAGACAACTCGCGCCGTCCCCATGTCATCGTCTGTTCCCTGCACAATCTGAAGGACAAGGATACGGGAGCCGTGCTCAAGGAGAACAATTTCTGGGTATCAGCGGAGAATACCAACGGCGAAATGCGTTTCTATTCGAGCACGGTGGTCATTCCCCCGAATGCGCGGAAGGAGGCCACCTTCTCCATCCACGTTGACTGGTGGTACAACGGCACGTTTGTCTATGACAATTTTCTAATCGAGTCCATGGAAGTCCCTGCGGAGTTGCAGTTGGCCTATCCCGACCGCATGACGATGGATGAGCAGGGGAAAATTTCCGTCCGATACCAGCGTCAGGGCGAAAAGGCACCCGCAGGTGCAGAAATGCTCATTGCGGTTGACAACGAGAAAAAACTTGCCTGCTTCGGCAACGGCGTGTTCACTGTGTTCTTCGGGAAACTCCCCGGTGAAAAGCTGAAACTAAACGCGGTTCTGTTCAATCGGAGCGAGCACAGGATTCTCGCAGAGCACGAATGGGAACTAAACAATCTCCCAGCCACGCCAATCTCCTATCTGGACGAACATCACCGGCTGATTTTCAACGGCAATCCCTTCATGCCGCTGGGCGTGACCACCATGATGCACATGAACGACGAGCATTTCACCCGACTCCAGGAGGCAGGATTCAACACGATTCAAGTGGCTCCGATGCAGAGGCATGCCAACATCCAGAGGTTGCCGGCCACGGAGAACACCTCGGAAAACCTGCTCTCCTACATTGACTACGCCGACCGTTTCGGGTTGAAGACCCTGATGTTCCTGCCACTGATGATTCCCGAGAAGGAGTTTATCCGCCGCAAAATGGAACGTGCGTTCAACGGGGAAGAGTCCACGGAGGGAAGCGTCCGCGAGATTGGCAAAACCCTGCACGGGAAAACGAATGTCGTAGGATACTATCTGGCTGATGAAAACATCGCCAGAGACCTGCCCAGCACCCAGATCTTGCGGCAGCGAGTCAATTTCGCAGACCCGACCCATGTAACCACCACCTTGACGAACTCCACAGCGCTTCTCGACCAGTATGTCTGCTCCGGTGACATTCTGCTTTATGATTGCTATCCCTACAATTCGCATCGCACGCCAGGGGTGAAAGGCGACCTGGTGGGGGCTGACCAGGCTTTTGCCAAAATCGCCGCACTGCACACCCCTTTCTGGCTGGTGCCGCAGGGATTCGACTGGGCACGTCATCCCGACCGTCAAATGTTCGGCAAGACCTCGGAGGAAAAACGCGCCCATCGGCCTCCGTCGGCGGAGGAACTGACCGCCTTGCCACTGCTGGGAGCGATTTACGGCGCCAAAGGCTTTATCTTCTACAGCTACCACGAGATATTTCATCACGGCGAAAAAGTGCAGCCTGGCTTCGGGAAGTTCTTCTGGCCCAGAATCGCCCAGGCGGCAAGCGTCTTGAAGAGGATGGAGCCGTTTATCTTGAGCACTGAACAGGCAGACCAGTGCAAGCTGGAGGTAACGGAGGGAGCCCTGCGAAGCCGTATTTTCACGGCAAATGGCAAAACGGCGGTGGTACTCGTCGCCCTAAAGGACGCCCCCAATGCCGCCACGGGCGTTTTGTCTGCCGGAAAACATTTCACTTCGCTCTACGGTCGAACCACAATCAATGGCAACGCCTTCTCCTTCTCCAGTTCCGGCGTAAACTACGATGTCCTGCTCGGTCAATGATTTCACTCCCTAAAAGAAACTAAAAAGCCAAACAACAGAAAGGAAGCAGAAAATGAACCGTCATTTCCCTCATCCTTCGCCTTTGAAACGCAAGCGCAGATTCACGCTTATTGAATTGCTGGTAGTTTAGTCATTTGCATTACAGTGAAATATTAGCCTATTTTCTACTTGAATCCACTATGAAACCTGCATTTTTTCATCTTGTTCCTCTACTTGCCGAAATCGTCAAATTTGCTCGGAGATTTTCATGTTGGCA
>JAFRLP010000501.1 GCA_017431185.1 Victivallales bacterium
CATCAGTGGCAGGTTGGGTTGGCATTGTCTATCGTTCAGCATCCAGACATGGGACATCTGGAAAAAAACATTTTCTTTACAATAATGCAATTCTGTTTTTTTTCAAGCGGCCTCCCGACAGCGCAGCGACTTGCAACTCACCGCAAACAGAATATATTAAGAGTGTTCTATTTTGTTTCCCAACCCAACAGACAAAAAAGGAAGAACCGTAAAATGACGACCATTTCCGCGCTTCAGAAAGCCAGATTCGCCTACTCCCCCAAACTGCCGCCCGTGCTGGCCAAATGCGGGCCTTTCGCCGCAGCCGTGGAGGGGAAGGCCACCGAGTCCGTGGCTGACCAGGCGAAAATCCAGAAGCTGTTCCCCGACACCTACGGCCTTCCCGCCATTGAGTTCAAGAACGGCAAGAAGTTTGCCACCAAGCCCATCAGCGTGGGCGTCATCCTGTCGGGCGGACAGGCGCCTGGCGGACATAACGTCATCGCCGGCCTGTTTGACGGACTGAAGGCCCTCAACGCCAAGAACAGGCTGTTCGGTTTCCAGGGCGGTCCCTCAGGGCTGATTGACGACAAATACATCATGCTGGACAAGAAAGTCATCGACACCTACCGCAACACCGGCGGCTTCGACATGATCTGCTCGGGCCGCACCAAACTCGAAACCGAGGAGCAGTTCGAGAAGGTCGCCGCCAACTGCAAGGCGCACGGCATCTCCGCCATCGTCATCATCGGCGGCGACGACTCCAACACCAACGCCTGCGCCCTCGCGCAGTACATGCTCACCACGAAGACGGGCGTCAAGGTCATCGGCTGCCCCAAGACCATTGACGGCGACCTGAAGAACGAGTGGATTGAGGTCTCCTTCGGTTTCGACACCGCCACCAAGGTCTATTCCGAACTCATCGGCAACATCATGCGCGACGCCAACTCCGCCCGCAAATACTGGCATTTCATCAAGCTCATGGGACGTTCCGCCAGCCACATCGCCCTGGAATGCGCCCTGCAGACACACCCCACGGCTGCCCTGATTTCCGAGGAGGTGGAGGCCAGGAAGACCTCCCTCAAGCAGATTTCCGACAGCCTGACCAAACTTGTGGTGGCCCGTGCCGACAAGGGAATGAAGTTCGGCGTGGTGCTCATCCCCGAAGGCCTCGTCGAGTTCATCCCTGAGATGAAGGCCCTCATCGCCGAAATCAACGATGTCCTGGCCAAGAACTCCGCCGGCTTCGAGAAGGAGACCACGGCGGACGGGAAGGCCGGCTTCGTGGCCAAACTGCTCACCAGGAAATCCGCAGCCCTGCTCAACTCCCTGCCGAACTCCATCCGTGACCAGTTGCTGGGCGACCGCGACCCGCACGGCAATGTGCAGGTCTCCAAAATCGAGACGGAAAAGCTGCTCATCGAACTGATTTCCGCCAACATCAAGGCCATCAACGCCAAGCGGGACGCGAAGAAGAAGGTCAAGTTCGGCACGCAGGCGCATTTCTTCGGCTATGAGGGGCGCTGCGCCGCCCCGTCCAACTTCGACGCGGACTACTGCTACAGCCTGGGCTTCAACGCTGCAGCGCTCATCGGCGCCGGCAAGACCGGCTACATGTCCAGCGTCCGCAACGTCTCCGCACCCGCCGCCAAGTGGATTGCAGGTGGCATTCCGCTGACCATGATGATGAACATGGAGCACCGTCACGGCAAGGACGTTCCT
The DNA here is from genome assembly GCA_017431185.1 of Victivallales bacterium. The sequence continues at coordinate 1,702 of JAFRLP010000501.1, forward strand.
GTCATCAGGAAGGCTCTGGTCGAACTGAAGGGCAAACCCTTCAAGACCTTCGAGGCCAACCGTGAAAAGTGGGCGGAGGGCGTGGAGTTCGTCTATCCGGGCCCCATCCAGTATTTTGGACCGGCGGAGGTTGCCGACCGCGTTACCCTGACGCTCGCATTGGAACACAAATAACCTTGCAGGGAGTCCCCCGATGAACGAAAACCTCTACATCAAGTCCGAAAACCTTGGCGCGACCGGCTGGCTCCTCAAGGGCGGGAATGTGGAACTGTTCCTGACCCAGCAGGGCGGACAGCATGCCCCAGGCAACTTCAAACTCGCCAACGGAGCCACCGTCCAGCCTTACTTCCTCAGTCCCTGGCAGGAGCGCAAGCCTGACCTATCCTCCATTCCGCTGCTGCAATACCTGCGGGGCGACTTCTTCTGCCTCCCCTTCGGCGGGAATGGCGAGCCTGTCAACGGACACCAGTACCAGTGCCACGGCGAGACCAGCGCCTGCGACTGGACACTCGCCGACGCCCGTCGGGACGGTGCGGCGACCATCTTCGAGTTCACCCAGGACGGCAATGTCCTCCCCACCCATGTCCGCAAGCGCCTGGAGATGCGGGACGGGCAGTCCGCCCTCTATCTCAAGCATACGGTCAGCGGTTTTGAGGGCAAGATGCCCTACGGCCACCACACCATCCTGAAGATGCCTGAAGTGAACGAGAGGATGTTCTTCTCCGCAGGGCAGTTTGACCTGGGCATGACCCCGACCAGCACCTTCTCCGACCCCGCCGGCTGGGAATACCAGTTCCTGGCGTCGGGTGAGGAGTTCGCCCAGGTGGAGTCGATGCCGACCATCTTCAAGAAGCCCGCGACCTGGGACTACAGCGCCTATCCATCCCCCGTAGGCTACGCCGACCTCTTCGCCCTGCTCAAGAAGCCGACCGCCACCCCCGCCTGGGCCGTGGCGTCCTACACCACCGCCGGCTACCTGTTCTACTCCCTCAAGAATGCCGCCGAACTCCCGTCCACCACGGTTTGGGTGTCCAATTCGGGACGCTACGAGGAGCCCTGGAACGGCGTCGCCCGCTGCTTCGCCATCGAGGAGACCTGCAGTTACTTTGCGGACGGATGGAAGCCCTCCATCGAGGAGAACGCCCTGACCAGCAAAGGCTGGAAGACCTGCGGAGAGTTCCGGATTGACCATCCGACCACGGTGCGCCACATCCAGGGCGTCGCCGCCATCCCGGACGGCTTCGCCAAAGTCGCCAAAGCGGATTTCCAGCCTGGCCAGGTCACCTTCACCGACGTGAATGGCCTGACCGCCACCGCCAAGGTGGATTGGGAATTCCTTGCCTAGACCCATCCCTTCTACCCACCCGAATGATTATGGTTAAGTTGGATTTTTCAAAAAGCGCGGATGGCCTGATTCCGGCCATTGCCCAGGATTGGCAGACGGGCAAGATCCTGATGCAGGCCTACATCAACGAGGAAGCCTGGCAGAAAACCCTGGAGACGGGGGTTGCCACCTACTGGACCCGCAGCCGCAAGAAACTCTGGGTCAAGGGCGAGCAGTCCGGCAATGTCCAGAAAATCAAGGAAATCCTGGTGGACTGCGACCTGGACTGCGTGATTTACAAAGTCGAGCAGATTGGCGGTTCCGCCTGCCACGAGGGTTATCCGAGCTGCTTCTTCCGCCGCGTCGAGAAGGATGGCACGCTGACCGTCATTGAAGAGCGGGTGTTCGACCCAGCCACCGTGTACAAGAAA